>DATMXP010000019.1 GCA_035561515.1 Terriglobales bacterium
TGGTCGGCCTTAGAGGACGATTTTAGAACCCTGATGTTTGCCGAAAATTCTCGAACTTGGTTTTCAGCGAGTTACGCGGGATTTTGAAGAATGGTCGGGGAGAGAGGATTTGAACCTCCGACCCCCTGGTCCCGAAACAAAAATGAAAACGATACAACCTATCGTCAATTCGCGGGCAGTAAAAGGTCTTCCAAGAAACATGCAGATAGCTCCGCACGGCTTCCACTTATTCCCGCAGAAGTGCTGCCCAGTCTCCGAAATCTTTCCCTGAGAGACCGGTGAAGAAATAGCTGACCTGCGACCGGAGGATGTTACAGATTTCCGTCGTCAAAGCAAACTTCGTAGGCTCAAGCTGGTTCTCGGCGATTGACTGCACTTCGTCCAGACGCGCGATACTGTCAACGGTCAGAGGGCCACCTTTCGGGAGAAACAGAAATTGTCGGTACTCCAGCCTCCGAACGCGGTCTATGAATTCAAGGTCGAATTTGCTGTTTCCCGCATCATCCTCAGCGCTGTATACAAGCACAACAGGGCAGAGGTGTCGTACGACTTTTCCAGCATATCCAGCCTTTTTGACTTTGGTGAGTTCCGGGTCGGGCGGCTGGATGAGGATGACAGGCCGCGGTTTCGCTTTCAAAGCGATAAACTCCTCATTTGTCTTCAGCGGAGGATTTGAGTAAGGAAGAGCACGACGGAAGGCGTCCTGGCCTGCGCCTGTAATATTGAAGTTAGTGGCAATTCCAAGTTTCACATCAACGCTGCTCGGACGCCAAATGTCAAGCTTTTGGTGCGGATAGTACGCAGGCGCGCGGAAAAACTGGCCGAAAGCCCGACTGGCGAGGTCGACTGTTGCGGAGGTGTAGAACTGCTCGAAAATCTCATCTAAGAACGCCGCCAATCGTTCATTCCTCTTTGTCGAATTCGGCTAATGCGCGGAAGTATTTTTCGTCGAAAGGTGCAGACTGATGTTCAATCGACCGCCAGCTCTCCTGCCCAGATGCTTCTTCAAATGTCTGAGAGAATCTTCGGCGCACTGCTTTCAATTGCGAACTATCCGCACCGCTTTTCGTGCGGCGGTACAGTCGAGGAGGTTCTTTGGAAACCTTAGTGAAATCCAGCCGCTGCATCTTGACAGCATCCTGCATTGGCTCTGTTTCGAAATAGACGTAATCCAGTAGGCGTGGGACTCCTCTGTCCGCCCAAGTATCGACATGCCGTCGAGTTCGGAAGAAAACGTCCGTCGACTTGATTACGCTTTCCAGAGGGACTTTTTCCTTGGCGATTATCCTCTCGCCTTCGACGCCACTCCCCGCCCAAGGCTCCAGTGTAAGTACGCCCTCGGCTTCCAACTGCTTCAGCAATTCGTCGTACTCGGCTGTCCAAGGACCGTAGAGAAAGTAAATCCAATCAAAACCCGTGAACGTTTCGCCCGTAGTTCTGAAGAATTCAATGTCCGCAAGATAAACGAGCTTCAGCAGCTTGGTTTTGTTCGCGGTTCCGTCCATCTCCTGAATGCGCGTCAGGACGGCCAACACCAAATCTCTCGCTTCCGGCTTCATCGGATTGTGGGCAGTACGTAACACCATATAGACGCGCGTATCCTGTTATTTGCTGCAAGTTGTTGAATCGAACGCTCCCTCGGTCGTCCGGTGAAGATTGCATCCGGCGGAGACGTGCTTATGGATACTACGTGACTGCTGCCTCCAAAGCAGTGATTTTCGCCCGGAAATCGTTCAGCAATCCATCCTTCTCGTTGAAATAGGTCCGAGAAGTAAGCAAGTCGATGTCGTCTGCCCCAGCTTGGTCATTTGCATCAAGGCGTAGCATCTCCTCAATTAGGCTTTCCACTTCACGCCTTACCGGCTCCGAATGCCACTCGCGAATAGGTTCAAGTATTCTCTTCCGGCCATACCGAACTATGAACGCCTGCTCGCGAGGCGGTCTCGTCTTCATGTAGGTGACGAAACAGCACACACCGACTCTTGCGCATACATTTGCGAGGCGTCTCATTGTGCAGGCGAGCCGTGAAAATAGTTCCGTAAGTCCTGTGTGCCTAAACTCATGTGCGATAAGAAGTGACTCGTAGTTGTTTTCGTTCCTGAGTTCCTTCGCACTGCGGAGTACCGACGAAAGCTTGTCAAGTTTCAAACGTACATCCGGGACACCTACTCGCTCCCAGAAATGCTGAAGGGCTGCTGAATCGACTTCGGCTCCAGTTCTTTGGGCCTGAGGCACTGCATTCTGTCGAAGAAACTTCGCAAGCCAAGTCGTCGAAACGTGATTCGTTCCTTTCAAGGCAGTGTGGCAGTTGTGCGTGACTCGTCGGGAAATCGCCATAGGGGACGAATACTAATAGTCGCGCTGTATGTACGATGGAGTAGTACAGACTTGTCGCCGCCCAGTTCAAGCGGGCAGGGCTAGCTTTTACACCCTCCAACGTGTCCGCTCCAGCGGCGTAGTCTAGGAGTGAAGACGCTAGTTCACAGAACGCTACGTAAAGCCGCTGTTCTGCTCGTGTTCTCCAGTGCGACTCTGGGGGGATCATCAATCCTTCCTCCTACGCGGCTCCGTGTTGTCTTCCGAGGAGCGGCTCCCCAACAATTCAAAACAGCGTGTCTCGCAGGTTCCTCTTGTGAAGCGATCCATGTCATACGCTTTTGGTGATACGTACCACGCCGCGGCCACTCGTGCGACTCCGGCCAAAGCTCCAAAAGCGATAGAGTGCATTTTTGAGCCTGTAAGTCCAATCTCGATATTGGCACCACTGCCGAAGTACAGTTCGTTATAGACTTCCTCAGCCTTTCGAAGCGCACCCGGTAGATCATTGGTATCGACATCAATCAATGCCACGTTGGAATCGGCTGCACTAGCTGACAACTGAGCGGCGACTCGGGCGACTCGCCTGCGTATGGATGTCGGCGGAGGAGCAAAAATTCGTGCCGCGTCATAAGTTCGCGCGTCCAAAAGGTGCAACAAGCGATCATTCTTGGGTGATGCGGATGCCATCAGCGCCCTCCAGCGCTCAGGCTCGGCCATCTCCTGATGAACTTCGGTAAGGTTATATGGAGCCTGCTCTCCCATGAAGACATCCCCCAAGCGGCTCAAAATGTCGTTATCTTGGGAATCGATTGAAATGCCCCGTCCCTCAAGATCTTCGTCGCGCGGGAAGTATTCTTCCGCAAGCGTATGCACCACAAGTAGTCGTCCAATCTGTCGAACACGGTCGCGGGCAGCTACGAACAGGAAGGGCTTGGAAAATCCCGAAGCGTCAAGAACCACTTCACCTGGGATATCGCTCAGCTCACGGCACAGGTCTTGATATGTGCCAACCCGTTTAGCGGGAATACGTAGTCGATTGACCTCATCGGCAATCTCACGCCCCTGATGGTCGTCGTATTGGACAAGAATGAGACGTCGCGGACGAACAACACTTAACAATCGTTTTGCAGATTCTACGGTGCGATCCTCGAACCCCAGAGCAATGACTGCAGCTTCCACATTACGATCAGCAAGTTGTTCTATATCAAGCGCTTCGGCATATAAACCCAGGGATGGATAAATGGGAGTACTTGTGCGCTCTGTACTAGATTCGGAAAACGTGAGTTGAACTGGTTTCGGCTGGGACGATTCTCCCGCATGTGGTTCGACTGAAGGCTGGCTATCGAGGTGCCGTGTTTGCACGTCTGCATCCTCCTGCCTTTCAGTATCTGCTGCGATGCTCTTGGATTCGCTCTCAACCAGAATGTCCTTTGCATCTGCGGGATTGGAAAGCCATTGCTTCAGATTCTCCCCTGACAATTCAAACCTGTCACGATCAGAAAGTCCCATGTAACTCGCCAGCCCAAGCATCTTTCGATATGACAGTTTGAACTGCAGAACTGGATCGTTGTCACGCGTCTTGGCCCGGGGCGCTCCCCCGTCGTAAACAAATACTCCGGCGTCTAGTAAATCGAGCAGCGTTGCGACGACGGAATCGAAATCTGGTCCTGCATCCACTCGTACATAGAGTTTCGTGTATTGTCGAAGCCGACGCTTACCCGTGGTGCCGTTCTTGGCTGAGCGAGTCAGTAGTTCTCCTGAAGCTTGAGCAAAGGACAACGCCAAGCTTTTCTTATGCTGATCTCTCCGATTCAGAAAATGCATTAGGCTGGCAGAGTGCTCTAGAAAACAATCACATTGCTTTTCCGGCGATACCGTCGGTTCACTCGGATTGGCCCGCATCAAGATTTTCTCGTACAACTTGACTACATCGCCGAGGTCACCGACACAAACCGCTTGCAAGGCCCGCAAACCACGATATACGCGTTTTCGGGCAGGCGAAGATGCTGATGAGGTAGCAATCTCGTCGGCGATTTGCTCCAAACTGATATCTCCCAGCAACTCAACAGGCTCGCGACGATATAGTTCGTCTTGAAATTGTTTCCCGCGTCTGCGGAGGATTTCGGAAACAAATTCCATCTTTTCCTTTGTAGATCCCTCTTGCAACAACCGATATACCTCATTGCCCAGGTCGAATTCATCAAAGTCGCGGTTTGGGTCCGCGGGCGCGGTGCCGCCAGGCGATAAAAGCATTCGCTGTAGCGCTTGGGCTTCCGTTGTAATACGAAACGCGCACTTAGGATGCTGAAACAATAGCTTCGAAATCACCTCCCTGACCATGTCGTAGTGCAAGTACCTCGTGGAAACGTCATCAAGAAGAAAAAGCACATATTTCCCGGCGAAGACAGGTGCGGCGCCTTGGAGGATCATTGCTAAATGCCCAAATGCCTCAGCAGGAGCCATTTTCAACTTGCAGCCTGCTTCTCCTTCAGCGAGCTGAAACTGCAAGTCCGTCAAGAATTGCTCAAATGACCGTTCGCCGGTGTCGAAACTCGCGCCAGAGGAAATCTCAAGCGGCTTGAGTGAATCGCGAAGCAGGACATCAATCGAAGCAACCACAGCAGAGGAATCCATCGATCTTAAGTGGCGCAACACACGGATCGCATCCCGAATGTAAGCAACGTAGAGCCGCTCGAACGGCAATGCAATACCCGTTTCATTGCCCTCTGGCCGACGGTAAGGATCAAGAAGTTTTTGACAAGACGCGTAAAGTCCTAAGAATTGATCGCGGTCTAGCTGACTCGATATCGCGCCACCACGCTTTTGTGCTTCTGCCGCCCGTGCGTGAAAATGTAAGGCCCTCAGCAGCATGGTCTTTCCGCAGCCCCGCATTCCAGTGATTACTTGGGGTCCTCGCGCGCTAGTGCGGGTCAACCACTTGTCTTGAGGATCGAACCACAGCTCGGGCACATGCCACGATTCAAGCGCTTGAGCGTTATACGCATCACCAAAGCGGTGTAGTGAAAGTGGCTGACGCCAAGGTTCGTCGATAGAACTGAGAGCGCTGCGAAGCGCTGCAGAGGCATCATCAACCGTCATTACTCGTTGTGCCCCGGTTTCGGGCGCGAGATGTTCAGCCAGTCCCCTGAGCGTTCCTGCAATTCTGTAGTCGAGATCCGAGCTTCTACGATTCTGAACAGAAGTGGCGAGATGAGAGATGTGTCGAGCTATCTGGTGTTGATCTCCCAGAACGCGACCTCCGTGATCGCCACTTCGATCCGCATCTAGGACGGACCCCAGGTCGATAGCAACCGCCCGAACGCCGGGATCAATAACACCTGACCTGAAGCTCGTGGGCGGTACGCGCTGCACGATGATATTGCCGCCGTGAAGATCATTGTGAAAGCGCTCGCGATGGGCAAATAAGTGAAATATTTCGAACAGGTCGGCAGCGATCTGTGCTGCTGTTCGTGGGGTCAGCTGGTTTCGATCGGGGTCCGTGAGCACTTGCTCCAGAGTCGGCCCTGGAATGTTTTCTAAAACCGCGACAAAACATTCGATCGGCGAACTGCTGATTGTGACAGTTGCCCTGAATTGATCCGTAATATTAGCGACAAAAGGAGTACCCTCCGCAATTTTGGCGTGTTCCTGGCATTCTTTTGACCAGTCTTTCTTGAAGTACTCATAAATGGAAACGGGAACGATTTTCAACACGACTGTTCGCCCCAAAGACTCCTGTCGTGCTCGATAGACGGCGCTGTAGAAGCCACGTGAAATCGCTTCCTCAATAACGAAAGATGCCACGCGGCTAGGAGGCTGCTGCAAAGGGACCTCAAAAGCTCGCCCGCACGTTGCGCACTTCTCGCCAGGTTCTCTATTTGTAAAGTCGGAAGCAGGACACCAAAAACAACACAAGCTCGGCAAAGAAGACCTCCTATTGGATCAGTTCTGTGCTGCGCCTTCTGATCGGTTCTTTCGAGTGGAAGAAGACGTTCCTTAGCTCGTCGGCGAGAGACCCAAGTGCTTCCGTTGCGCGAATCTCCGCGATTGCATCTCCCGCCCTCATCTTCTGGCCATAAGGAATGAGCAGCGTGATTCCACATGGATCTGAGAATGCTTCCTTCGTCGGTTGCCCGAGCTGTTGCCTCGATGACAGTATTCGCCTGATTGAATTGAGATCGACGCCGACGAAACCGTCAGATTCTGCTCTGATCACAGCTCGCGGTTCCGAACCAAGTTGCAACAGTTTGCGCTGGAAATCCTCCCAGGAAGCCCCCTGCTGCTCCAGATGATTCTGAAATTTCGCGGCCAAAACTGCTGGCGGAGCCCCCAGTGGAGAATCAAGGCAAGACCGCGCCATCTGCCTGCAAAGCTCGGCATGGTGCTTCAGATCATCAGGAGCATTCCCGCTGAAGACGCTATTCAACGCGACAAGGGCTTCTCCACGCCCAATAAAACCCTGATACGGCATACTGCCATCAGTCAAGAACGCGGTCGCGCGAATTCCAAGTCGAGCAGCCACTCGTACAAACCGTCGTGCATTTTCACGTGCCTGCTCCCACCCGCCGAAATTCGTGAATGAGGCGACTCTGACGTCCAAACACACACGATTAACTCCGACTGCGATCTTTTTCGAGAGCAGGCTTGCTACGGCGAGGCTCGGCACGTCTTGAGCCCCGACCTTTTGCCGGTATGAGAACAGCATGGCATCCAATGGGGCAAAACGCGCACCAGCCAAGAAATGCGCATAACCGCATTTATTCAGACAGCGGCGTACCTCCGTCGCGTTGAGACTTACTCTAAAGCCGGGAATGCAGGCCAAAACATCGACACCGCCCGCCGGTCTACCTGGCACCCCCAATTTGGGAACCATCGCACCGCCCGCAGCCAGTTCGAGCGGTGATAGCAGTGTCGATAAACTTGATGGGCCACCAGTCGATGGGACATCCGCAACAACTGCTTGCGGCGTGTGTTCCATTACCTCGCCGTTTGTTCCAATACCATTTGCAAGATAAGCAATGTCCTCATCCGATACCGTGTCTGCCCTAAAACAAGAAATCAGCGCATCCATCGTCGTCGGGTTCGGGTTCTCAAGAAAGTCATCGATCAGTCGCTTGGTCATTTCATTGTGGATCTTCGAGTGCCTCCGAGCATTTTACTTCCTTCAGCTCAGCCCAAATACGAGAGCTCGGCTCACGATAGCCGAAAGTCGTTGATTCTGAAAGGGTTTGCGTTTCATCAACAGAGCACTTTTTGTGTAGTAGTAGAAGAAATATGAATAGTAAAATGTTATAACTTCCGCATATGTCTGCAAAGTTCACGCTTCGAGGACACACCTACGAAAAGGACAAAACCGACGTGGTGAAGGCGGCAAAAGGTCTCACACCGGGACGAATTCAGAAATATTCGACCATGGTCAATGGAGTTCAGTTCCCAATCCGACAGCTTGTTGCAGCTCTCACGGGGGTGCCAGCAATTGAGATTACCTCTCAAGATGCATATCGAGTCCTGCAGAAGCTGGGCTTGGAGATTCGAATTGACGAATAAGAGTGCATCGAGGTATCTGTGGGACAGCTACATCGCGGAAACTCAATAGGGACGATCTCACGACCGCGCAGTCGCACCGCGATAGATCTCTTCGCTGGCAGCGGTGGGCTGACCGAGGGGCTGAAGACGGCTGGCTTTACGGTTATCGCTGCTGTCGAGATTGATCCTCTTGCCGTAAAAACATATTCCAAGAACCATCCAGAAGTCGTTGTCTTCGAGACGGACATCCGCAAGCTAAAGTGCCGGACTATGATGCGGAAGGTTCGGAAGAAAAAAGGCGAGATCGATCTGTTAGCGGGATGCCCGCCGTGCCAGGGGTTCTCGACTCTGAAAACGCTCAACGGCTCTGCTCAAGTTGAAGACAAGCGGAATGATCTCGTTTTTGAATACCTGCGCTTCGTGCGGGAGATCCGTCCCAAGGCCATTATGCTTGAAAATGTTCCGGGGCTTGCTTCCGACAAGCGCATGGAAAAGCTCAGTAAAGCCCTTGAGGAGCTTGGGTACGAGTGCCAATTCGAGGTCTTGGATGCTCAAGAATTTGGAGTTCCGCAGCGTCGTCGGCGATTGATCTTGGTTGGGAGCCTTTACGGTAAAGTGGGGTTCGGCAGGCGCACCATCAAACCCAAGACGGTCTGGCAGGCTCTGCGCGGGCTGAGTAGCAGAAAGCGAACGGACCCGTTACATGATGTCAGACCTTCAAAGCGATCAGATCGAATAACTGAGCTCATTGCGCTTATTCCGAAAAACGGGGGTAGTCGTTCCAGCCTTCCGAGACGCATGAAGTTGCGCTGTCATCGTCGGTCCACGGGATTTAAGGATGTTTACGGTCGAATGGCTTGGAAGAAGGTAGCCCCGACGATCACGACCGGTTGTGTGAATCCGTCAAAAGGTCGGTTTTTGCATCCTGTAGCTAATCGTGCGATCACGCTACGAGAGGCTGCGGTCCTTCAATCATTTCCCAGGAGCTACTTTTTCTCGCTTGAAAAAGGTAAGTTTGCAGTGGCTGCTCTCATCGGGAACGCACTTCCACCTGAGTTTATTCGCCGCCATGCAAGAAAAATTTACAGATTCTTAGAGAAGTCGGATGCCCAACATAGAAGAAGTCCTCGCGCAAAATCTCACGCGCCCAAATCAGTATGACGCGGCACTGGACGACACCCCTGAAATATTGGCCCTAGCGTGTGCTGGCTCAGGCAAATCCCGGACTCTCGCCTATCGGATTGCAAGGCTAATCGCGCAGGGCATCGACCCAAAGGGGATCGTCGCATTTACGTTCACTGAAAAGGCTGCCGAGTCGATCAAGCTGCGAGTTGCGTCGGCATTAAAGGCCGTCGGCATTCCCGACACAATGCTCGGTGCGATGTATATCGGAACAATTCACAGTTACTGCCAGAATCTGCTTGGCGCAATGGACGCACGTTATCGTCAGTTCGATGTACTGGACGAAAACCGGCTCAAACTCTACTTGATCTCACGTTATCCCCAGCTTGGGCTTCATCACTTGCGAAACCGCAATGGCCGGCAGGTCGGGTATTTTGAGGTAATTCGGCAAGTCTCTGATGCTTGGAAGGTGCTGAACGATGAAATGCTTGATATTGCCAGTGTCGGTCAGCATGATGCTGCACTCGGAGACGTATTGCAATGTCTCCGTACACGTCTTAACCAAGATCAGTACATCGACTTTTCGATGATGATTCGCCTCGCAGTCGAGGCGCTACTGGCCGGAACCCCGCAAGCTAGACACGCGGTAGGAGAACTTCGGCATCTCATCGTCGATGAGTACCAGGATGTAAACCCTGCACAGGAAGTGCTGATATCCCAGTTGCATTCGCTTGGTGCGACGCTATTCGTTGTGGGAGACGATGACCAAGCCATCTATTCTTGGCGAGGTGCGGATGTTTCAAACATTCTCGATTTCCAACAGCGATTTCCGAATGCCGCCCGCCACAATCTTCCAAAGAACTTCAGAAGCACACCCGCGATTGTCGGCGCAGCAGACGCGTTCATTGCAGCCGAGCTTGGCGCACGACGACTTACGAAGAATCCCCAAGCTGATGTACCTAACGGTCCCGAGGACTTCCGGAAGCTGTGGTTTCAGAGTCGGGCTGACGAAGCAAGTTGGGTCGCGGATCGAATTTTGGCGTTACTGGGTACTCGGTACCAAGAGAAAGACGGCACCATCCGCGGCCTGACTCCAGCCGATTTCGCAATTCTGATGCGCTCGACGCGTCAACCGGAGGGGGATGGCTCTCCCCGGCATCTCGCGTTTACGCAAGCACTTTCAGCGCGCAAGATTGACTACAGTCTCGAAGCTGGAGGCGGAATCTTCGACCGTCCCCAGGTCAGAGTTCTGCGGGATATCTTTGGACTGCTGCGCAACGACAATCCCGCGCGCGATATACTTCAGAACCTTTTTGAGTCTGCAATCGAGCCAGTCTATCCCGATGCAAATTTTTCGCGATTCGCGAATGTGATGGCAGACTGGGGCCGAAGAATTCATCCGCCAGCCGGTGTTCGGCAACGGCTCTTCCCTCAACAGCTCGTTCACGATCTTCTCGAAGCACTTGGAATTCAGAGCTCGAACTTCGATTCTGGCACGATGCAAGATCTTGGGGTTTTCAGCCGAATGCTTCAAGACGTCGAGACGGTATATCTCAGTATTGATTCTCCAAGGCGATTTGGAGAGATACTCAATTTTCTGGAGCATGTGGCAGAGACAGGTTACGACACATCAACGCATGATGTGCTTCTGCGACCCGATGCCGTCACGGTTTCCACGGTTCATAAGGTAAAAGGACTCGAATTCCCTGTAGTTTTCGTCGTTGATGTGGAGTCCCAGCGTTTCCCGAAGAATCGCAGTGCATACGACGGCTGGTTACCCCAGGCTGTAATCGGTTCGTCGCTGAATCGTGGCGCATACCAATCGACACCACAAGAGGAAGCACGTCTTTTCTACACGGCAATCACGAGAGCGGAACGCTTCCTCTATGTAACGGGCAGCGCTAATCTGCCCGGCGCACGAAGGGTAAAGAGTCGATCATCGTACTTCCTGAGACTGGCTCACCAACAACTTTTGGAAATCCCGAACGGGTTACCGGCCGGACTGCAACCGCATGCGCAGCGCCGTCGAATTGATGAAACGGTGATGCCGACCAGTTTTTCGGAGGCCCGCTATTTCTTGCGATGCCCGAAGGATTTTCAATTCAGAAAGAGCTTCGGTTTTAGCCCAGCAATTAGTGAAATGTTCGGTTTTGGGAAGACGGTTCACACGGCCGTCGAAAAATTGCATGAGCTATTTCCCACAACCGTTCCTACAAGCGATCAAGCAGGCCAGATTGCTGAGCAGACATTCCACCTTAAGCACGTCGCACCCAGTCAAGATCCGATAAACCGACCAGGCGGCTACGAGCGAGCCAAGGCCAAAGCCGTTTCAATCCTGAGGGAATACACAAACCAATTTGCGGAAGACTTTATCCAGGAGAGAGCCGTAGAGGTGCGCTTCGAGATACCCCTGACACATGCGGTCTTAATGGGTGCTATCGATCTGCTCCTGAAAGTGGACGAAAACAATCAGATTCTGGACGCGACCGTCATCGACTTCAAAGCGATAGAAGGCGGACCTGATCCGACAAACAACCCTGATCTTGACTGGACGATGTTGGCGCTACAAGTCCAGTTATATGCCCACGCCGCCCGCGAGGTGCTGACTCAGGCGGCGAGAACTGGATCAGTGCACCTCTTGAAGGACAATCAGCGCCTCGAAGTCCCGATTACCGATCAGTCGATTGCGGCCGCGATTGCCAATGTTGAATGGGCGGTTGATCGGATACTCCTAGGTGAGTTTCCGATGCGACCTCATCCAGACAAATGCGCCACCTGTGACTTCAGGTCGCTTTGTCCCAAAACTCCGCAGAATTTCCAAACCGCAGCGCCACCCGAGATTCACGTGCCCGGTGGCCTGAAATTTGCACCAGCCATTAGCGACTTTGTGGCAGCCGCAAACGCCGTGGGAGTACAGCAACCTTGACGGACAATCTCACAATAGCGCAGCGCAGTTACTGCATGTCGCGAGTCCGGAACAAGCAGACCGGACTTGAGCGGCTCATTGAAAAGGTTTTACGGGACAAAGGGATCAAGTTTGACCGAAATCATCGAGAACTACCGGGCAGTCCGGATTTTGTTATTGCAAACTTGAAAACGGCTGTGTTTGTCGATGGTGATTTTTGGCATGGGTACAGGTTTCCGTGCTGGGCGAATTCACTGTCGCCTTTTTGGAAAGAGAAAATTCAGAAAAATCGAACGAGAGATCGCCGGAGTCATGCGAGGCTGCGGCGAATGGGATGGCGCGTCGTGCGCCTCTGGCAACATCAAATCAAACACGATCTCGATCAGTGCGCCAAAAGAATTCTCAATGAGAAATGAAGAGAGATTCTAAGCAGTGCAACGAGCCGCAAACTTAGATGATATCGGAAGCGTTGTCATTAAGAATTCGTGAAAAGAGCTGCTGCAAGTAGACTGCTCCGCCGTCCTCCAGAAACAACACATTTCGATCTTGCACATTTTGCTTTGTGACGCCACCGTTGATCCACGTGATCTGGTTGAAAGGGGTACGCGATAAGATGAAGGAATTCAAGACGATTTTGGGATCGTTCAATGCCTTTTGCTTTTCCTTGATTAGCCGGTAGAGCTGCAATTTTGGGGAGTCTAGTCCGAACTCGTGAATAATCCCTTTGGGATCGACGAACGTGATGTACTGGTTTTCGTCGCTGAGTACCCAAACTATGAAATCAGGATAGAAATTGCCAGCCTCAAAAAAGCCGATTCCCCGGCCACGAGAACGGTTTCGGAGAAGATACAACTCCTTTCCCGCAAAAAGGCGGGCCTTTTCAGCCTGATAAAAATCGCGCAGTTCTTCTACGAATTGACGTTCGCCGTCGTTTAACGCTACCGGTGTCACTTCGACGCCATCTGCGTAGATCAGCGGATGGTAGAGGTGCTGGCGGACGAACAACGGCTTCAACTCTGGCCCGAACCCGGCTAACACCACACCGCTGAAGTCGCCGCTCTTAATTGCTTCTCTCAAACGAAAGATCGTTGCTCGCAAGTCTTCCAATTGGTGTTGCAGACCGACATCGCCCTCGTCTAAACGCACAACATATTGATCGGCCTCGATAAAGTTTTCATCTTCGGGCGTCAATTCCACGTATTTAAGATGCGGCGCCTCGGCGGCAGACTTTTTGAGGTTGTAAAACCTCTCGCAGTACTTCTTGAGCAAGCCGACAGCGATCTGCTCCCAAATCCGAACTTGCCCGAAATCCCGAAATTGAAGAATCTCCGGGGGAATGAATAGCGTGTACCAAGTTTGATCGTTCAAAAGTTCCGCGATCTTCGGTTTCGGCAAGCTGAGATTATGCCAACCCTTATCGCTCTTGAACTGCTGAAGTTCGAAATAAATCGAATCCAAATTTACGAAAGCCAGATGAGCCGAAGTCAATTTTCCTTCGCTCTTTGTTGCTTTGCGGTCATCTGCGCGATCATCCGCAGCTCTCAGAGAAAAGACCCTCGGATACCAATCCAGCACAATTCGAGGAGCTTTGCCTCCTGGCCACCTATCCAGAGCCGGGTTTTCACCGTCTTTCTTAAAATCAAATCCAACTGATCGGAGTACACGCAAGCGCGAGGGCCAAGAATTCTTAACAATCGGTAACGATAGCTCAATTACCTCTGCTGGGACGCCTTCGGCGTCGAGAAACTCTCGAAAACGATCCATGTAGTCGGCCTTCAGGCCGAAGACATACAGCTTCTCCAATTCCGGAAGGTGTGTTGGGTGTTTTCCGGGTAGCGTTTTGCTTCGCTTCAACGAAAAGTCCCGTCCCCACAGTCGGACACCACGACCAAACAATTGAATAATCTGTGAGCCTTCAGACTTTCCGACGTTCATCAGACCAAGGGTCGTGACTCGAAAACTATTCCAGCCCTCACTGAACTTCTTGGCCCCAATCAAGAGATTAACTGAACTTTCCCGAGCATTGATGGTTTCGAATAACGACGTCGATAATTCCTGTTCCGTCGCGTTTATGGATTTTTGCGCGCGAGACTGATCGAACAAGTTCTTCGAATCCCCAATGTTCACCACACCGAAAGGGGCGTTCTCGCCGATTTGCAGAGCGAGTTCTCCGTCACTACGTTTTAGCCAATTGAGCCTTAGCGTGCCGGGGCTGTGCGTATTGAAAACAGTGTGCAGGATGTCCTCGAAGACCTGTTCCGCGGACATTCCCAGCGTCGCAAGATAACCGAAGCTCCTGCGAAAGAGAGCTTTCTGCTCGCGATCTACTATCGCAGCAGTTCCGCTGACGAGGGCCTCTAATCGTTGCAGCACTGCTGGGTGATCTTCTGCGCTTAAAAAGCGGCCTAGAAAAAGCAGAACGTCCATAACATCGGAGACTTCCTTTGCCGACGGCATCGCCGCAACGCGTGCAGCAACGAACACCCACAGTGGTTTTTCTATGTTGTACGGCATCACTTCAGGGCCGAAGTCTTGGAAGATCCGAAGTTGCTGATAAAAAGCCAGGAGACACGCGGTTAGATATATCTCGCGGTTTTCTGATATCCAGTCGTTTAGGTTGAGGATTTGGTATTGCTTGCCGTATCCGTCGCGGTAGAAGTACTTGTAGGAATAGTCGAAAAGGATTGATTTCGCATATTGATCGGGAAGGTCGCGATTGTTTGTGGCCCGCATAGCCTGACCAAAGGTGGCGGAGTACTCAAACGAAAACCCTTGAGCACACAGCTTGGCGCGGTATTCCATCCACGCGCTCTCCTCTCCTGAGGACCCGCGGTGGCCTTCATCGACCAGTACCAAATTATTGCCTTCAAATGCTTCGACATCGACTGTTTTCTGCCTTGACTCTTCCCTGAGCTTGTAGATGTCGATGATCTCTACACGATTCTCCTGAAAAAGCGTCGCGGCGTCCTTTTGGAAAATCTCACCGTGAAGGCCAGACTTCTCGAACTCGGTTTCGTGCTGTTCTGAAAGTCGTTCGTTCGGCGTCAGCAGAATGATTTTGTTTAGGTTGCGCTCTTGGCCATACTTTTTCGAATAATGCAGGTATTGTTTGACATTGACGTGCATCAGCAGCGTTTTGCCCGATCCAGTTGCAGACCACAGAGCGAGCTTTCGAAGCTCGTCAGTCTCATACGGGGAGAGTTGCTTCTTCAACCCGTTGTTGAAAGCTACCAGATGTTCGTTCAAATTCAGCCGCAGCGTTTCGATGTCATAAAAATAGCGATCAAGGTAGATCTCAGTAAATAACAAAGCCAAATACTGGAAGTATTTTGGCAGCGGACGTTTGCCGTTTTCCTGCCGGCGAGCTGTGATCTCGTTCCAGTGCCTAACAATGTTGGCGTCATATTCTGTCACGAGCTCCCTTGTGATTGACGGATGATTGCCCTTTCGGTTGCTGATCAGTGGGAGAAAAACTGTCTGACCTTCCTCCGTAAAGCCCTCGTACTCATCCCAGTGCCCATCGGCCGTCAAATCTCGCAGATCCTTTGCGCCGAAGAGTCCAAATAACCATCGGCACAATGCCAACCGCTGATCAAATCGGTCCTCATTACTATCGAGCTTGGAACTACTCACACGTTTTGGTTTTCGCGCGGTGCTTTTCAAGAGCCGTCCCTCATCCCCTTCTAAACGTCTCTTCCGTCGAACATCCTCTCTTGGAATTCCTTCTCGATCAGCCTCACCTCCCAGCGGTCTTGAGCGCTGCGAAGGTTTTCCAAGTGGTTGTCACCATTTACATAGATGATGTCGATCTTGGCCTTTCTGGTGTTGTAGGACTCCAAGAAGAAAGCATCGAGGTCTGCGATTGACTTTTCTTTTGTATTCCGCCAAATGACTAGGGCGGCTTTTCTTTCCGAGGTGTGCCCCTCTACGATTCTGAAGCCATTATGATGATCAACCCGAGTCACTCGCAAACCGATGAGATAGTTGAATGTCTCCACCAGATCAATGGTGACAGATCGTGTTTCTCCTACGGTGCCTGTTGCGATCTGCATTGAGCAATTGAATGGTTCTCCGAAGTGATCGACGCTTAATAGAGAGGCAGATGCTTCTGCCTCTACATTCAACATGTAGCGGAGCAGATAATCCTCGCGCATTGACTCATAGCTGTCGAGTAGGCTTTGCTGTGCGAACGTCCGCGGTCTAAGCCGAAGATTGTTAAGAGCATCTTCATAGGACTCCAGGCGTAGATATTTCACCATTGCGCTGCGTCCCTCTTTGTGATTCGGAATGCCATCGACCCATCTTTTTGAAAACATCAGTTTCTTCAATCGCGGAAGCATGATGTCATCAAAGTGAGCTCCCATGTCACTTGCCACAAACCGCAATGGTTTACGCAGCTCTTCCGCCGCCTCCCATGTCGCCTGAAACGTGGTGCCCGAACCGGCGAAAAAGTCCATTACGTAATCACCACCACTACAAGTCTGAAGGATGAATCTTTGGATCAGTGTGGAAGGCTTTGGATTGGGGAAGGCGTTTGCTCTTCCGAAGAGGTCAGCTACTTGTTTTTCGCCATCGGTGTAGTCGTGTATCACGGACTTCGCCACATTTGTTTCAACCTCGTGCAGAAAGCGTTTGTACCTCGGAACCTTGGTTTCGTCTTTCCCCCACACTATGCGATCTCGTTGCGCAAAGCGCTCAAAACTCTCGCGGCTTTCATCCGGCCATCGATATGGCATGCGCCACCCCGTCTTTGGATGAGGACATGGCTGTCCGGTGATGGGGTGCGGTGGCTTGTAAAAGCGAAAGTTATCGTCGTTTGGATCTCTAGTCGTCGGAGATTGTTTTGCTGCTGGCATTGAAGCGTCGGACTCGGTCCAAATGACGAGAGTTGCGTTCTTTGCTTTTGCTTCCGATTCAGGTACGAGCCGCCCATCAGGATCTCGATATTCTGCGAAGCTGTAACTGTAGATTCCACGCCAAGGGTCCTGCTTCTTGGTTTCGGAGTTGTATTGCAGACCCATACTGGCGAGTTCTTGCTTGTATTCTTCCAGGTGCTGCATCATTACCTTTTGAATCTCTTCTTGGACTTTTTCAATTGATGGGTATTCAGGGTTGAGCCGCGTCACTAAGTCCTGCAATTCAACAAACCCGGGTTTCGGCTCACGATACATACTGGGTTCCTGCATAGTGGCTGGTTTGTTCTTAGCAAAAACCTCAACGTATTCGTGATTTGTCGAGTATGTCGGCGATTGACTGTGAGTCGTGTTCTGCACCCAGATCAACTCTTCAACCCGATTATTGCCCCCGAATACCTCTGACAGAGCATGCTCCAAATTCGCGCGCTCGTTCTCATCAATGCTGGCAAATATGACTCCATTTTTCGCGAGGAGTGGATGGGACATCGCAAGCCGTTCACGGATCATCGTCAGCCAACTGGAGTGCTGGTAATTGTCTTTGTAATTGAAATCATCCCCTCCCCGGTTGTATGGCGGGTCGATATAGGTGCAGCGGATTCGGTCCTTGAACGCTTCTTGAATCAACCGCAGTGAATGGGCGTTATCGCCTTGGATTAGTAATCCGCTGATCGATTCATCGAAGTCCTGAACATTCGACAAAAGTGCATCGCGAAAGTTCTGATCGAAATGACAAGTATCGACTACTAGGCTCGGCAGCCTCTTCAAATCCTCAACGCGAATGTTTTGCGGATTAATCTCCACATCAAAAACATCTTTCGGCAGGTTTCCAATTCTCAGCAATTCACCCCACTCCTGCACCTGAGCGTTATTCTCAACGATCGCGGGATAAAGCTCAGGTGCGATGCGATCCACCGTGATGCAGTAATTGACCTCCGTTACGAACTTCTTCTTGAGCCAAAGCTTCTTCTGGAAATCTTCGAGCTGAGCTAGGAAATCAATGAGCTTGTGAGCAATCCCGCGAATCGCCTTGACCTTCGCGAGATACTGGTTTGCCTGGGGTGCCGTTGCAGAGTCGAGATCGTCCAAATGAACGATCTCGTTCTTGACGAAGAAGTCGAGCTCTCTCCGCAGGAACCCGCCTAGATCCTTATGAATGAAATAGTCGAATTTATTTCGTGCAGTGAATTGACCAAGATGCCACTCGAGAATTGTCTTCTCAGGGTTTCGCGATGCAGTCGCTAATCCAGTAATCCAGGGCAGAGTCTCCGCATTGGACATAACGGCCTGAATTGTCTGTGCGTTTCGCTGCTCTGCCGTAACTCGTTTCTTTGATTTGTCCTCCACCTCCCGGTCTGAAGGTTCTGCTGACTCAGTGGCTTTGTTGTTCTCCGACTTGTACTCAAAGCGAATTACAAGCTCTCCACCTACAACGATGATCGGATCGGATTCTGCCAAGACGAATCGCCGATCTTGAGTTTTGGAGGTCTGGTTGTTGCTCACGTCAATTTCAGCGGAGACAACCTTGAAGTGGACACGGCGACCGTCCGGAAGGCGAAAAGCGTAGTCCCGGAAGTACTGTGCACTTTTTATGTAGTACTGGTCCGCATTGGCCCAGTGCAGCTTGACCTCTTCCCCTTCGTAGGGAATCGCATACACACCCGGTTTGTAACGACGCTGTGATATGAAATCGCCGGCGTCGTAATAACGACGAAAGAAGTTGTAGAGGCTGGAGAAGATCTCCTCTTCACTAGCGGCTACGTCGTGGTCTTCCCGAAGATGTCGGCGAAGCTCCTGGACTCTGGGGATTGTGTCGGGAGAGACACCCAACTCCCCTGCCGCCTTCATAGCTTTGTCCAACTCGGTTTGGATCTCCGTTCGCCTCCCCTGATCCAACGTACCGAGCGCAAGTCTGACTTGCGGAAGCAAGTCGTTGTCCAGGAATCGGCTGATCTCCTCCCGTTTGGCATTCATAATTCGATAAATGCCGAAATCGAGATCGGCTTGGTCGAACATGAATAGTTCGCCTAAGAGCTTCTTGAATTTGTCGTAAGCCTGAGTGCTCATTGCTTGTTTTTGGCACACATATCCATTTTCGGGAAAATACCCCCGTTACGGACGCGCGATCACAAAATGGTTAAACTTTCAGGAGTGTACAACACGGCTCAGAACCAACGGGCTGAAAGCGCGTCCGATTGAGGACTTCTGAACGTAGCACTTGTTAAGGGCACGTGCAATCGGGATGCCGACAAAGCGAATCCTCGGCGTCAAGGACGAAGAAGGCGACTGCGCATGCAGCCCAAACCGTATCGTCACGATTTCTGAATCTGAAAGAACGTCATTGCTTTGTGACGCTTAGTGAAATCGTCTCCGTCGCTGCTCCGAGAATCATACTGCGGGATGTCATGTTGGCTGTGCCATTGAGCGTCGAACCGTTCACTGTACCGTGAAAAGTCAGTTCGATGGATGCCATTTGGAACTGATTTTGACCCGAAAAGGTCAGCGAATCCTTGGATACGACGCCCGAAGATATCGGCACCTGAACGCGCCCCGCCTGCGGCGGAGTGAAGACGAATGTTCCAGTGATGGCGTCTCCATTCTGATTCAACGTCAATTCAGCGGGTCCCTGCCACTTGTGCCCGCGCTTGTCGGTGCCTTCCATTGATCCTTTCCACACTCCGGATACGTTTGGTCGTGACAGCCGTTCGCAGCCGACACTCGCCATAATGGCAAAGCACAAAGCGAATATGAGCACAGGGCATTTTTTGCGCATGTTTCATCCTCCCGCGCCGACTCTTTGGGCGCCGCGCAGCATAGACGAAGTATTGTGGCACGCGCGTGGTGGAAGACTGCCAGTTGAGACGCCTTCCGAACAGGAGCATAATACCTCGAATCGGCAGCAACTCGGGGCCGGTGCGCCGCTATTCGCCTGAATCATCCACAAGAAGTCGGAGGCTCCCGGCCTGTTCGATAGGTCCCGGTGTACCCACAATGGCGGCTGAAGGTTCTCGCAGTCTCTTCCGCCTCAACGCTGTTGACCGGCGTGGCAGGAAAATCGACCCAGCAGTGCTGGAGGCGGCTGAAAGAATTTATTCCGAAGCGCTTGAATACGGTCGGAAATTGCTTGGCGATCCTGCGGTGGTCACGAATGTGCTTGAGGAAGTCGCGGCATCGGTTTCGCTGACAGCAAGGGTTAAAAATCCCACTGGCAATCCAATGCAGGGTCGCGACCTGCGGTTATACCTTTTTCGCGCGTTTTTGAACGAACTCAATCGTCTAAAGCGTAAACAGCCCACGTTGCTCGGCCTGAGCGAGGTGATGACGGTTTCAAATCCGTCGTGGGCTGATCCGTTACGGGAATTAGAAGACAAGATGTTGCTCGAAGAATTTCTGAGGCTCTGCGAGCCTTGGATGCAAGATATGGCGCTGCGACGACTGCAGGGATTCTCCTGGGACGAGATTGGCCAGGCTTATGGCGTGTCGGGACACGCGGCCGAGGCAAGGTTCAGTCATGCGCTACGGCAGGCGCGGGAGCGACTCAAGATTTGAAATAGGAGGGCGGGCCACTCTATGCCAGACTGAGATCAACGGATGCTTCTCGGGTGAGGTCCGCTACGCGACCAATGCGGAAGAAAAAGCGGAAGGAAATCAACGAGGAAGAATTCTTCGGCTTCGCTAAGAAGTATCTTTCCGAAGCCTTCCCTAACCCAGAGCGAATCGATTGTCCTCCGGATTCCGAATTGATCGGCTTGGCCGAACATCCCAAAGTTGCCGATCCGTTTGTCCCCCAGCACCTCACCTGTTGTTCCCCCTGCTTCAATCGATACATGGAAATCCTGGCAGACCTGAAACGCAGGAAAGCGGGATAGCCGCCCATTGTGCGGCGTCTGGTCGGAATTTCGGGCAGCGCGAAACCGACTTTTGCGTTTTTGCTCCCTCGTCCATTTGAGCACTTGTCTCAGCCCATCATGCACTTGCAAACCATTACTCGGGAGCATGGTCGGAAATCCGACCAGACAATAGAAATTTCACCGCTTGACGCGAAATTCACGGTAGTCTCCGCTCGTGCTCGCGCAAATGTGCAGCCGGGCGTTAGGGTAGTTGCGGCGAGGTCAAAAGAACGGTTTCCGGGATGGGCTTACCTAGAACGCCGGGGACGCTTTGGCGGAATACCGTCTAACGTCCTCACCACATCGCACATCGGTGTTGAAAACAGGCGGCAGATGCGAAGAAGTGTACGTAATGTTATCGGTTTTCCGGCTTCAATCTTTTGCCAATAACGCACGGAGTAGCCGTGCGACAGCATGTCCTCCTGGCTGTAGCCAGCGTGTTCACGTAGCTGCTTAATCCTCGCTCCCAAGCCTTTGAAAAAGTGGGATTCATCGGGCATGATCTTTTTTCTAAGCGTTACGTACTAAAAAGAACACGTCCTTTTTAGTACGTGTTATATTTAGTACGTAGAGCGTAGCAGTAGAGGCTGTCATGACGGAGTGGAGATATCCAGGAGACGAAGCCATACGGATGGCATTCCTTGCGGGGGTCACAGAACTTGCACAAGAGAGAGGTCTGACTTTAGAGGAGTTAGAACGTCTTGTGGCGGCTCAGGGGCAACACGATGACGGATCACACGAACGGGCCTTGGGACGGGCTGTTAAGAAGTTGCGCGAAGAACAACATATGAGCCGAAAGACGCTGGCTGTGTCAGCGGGCATTCCAGTGCGGCTCTTGATTCAGGTCGAGCGAGGTCATGGAGGCCATGCTTCGCTAGCAGAAGTTTGCCGGATAGCCCACGCCTTGAAGCTGACGCCGCACGAATTGATGGCGGTTTATGAGAAAGCCTACAAGCAGGCCAACTGGAACCCAAATTCTGATAACAGCTAGGCAAGCGTGGTTGCCGGACCGGGGAACTGAGGAGGTTTTGATGTCCCACAATGTTGTCGAAATCGAAGGAGTCGCTGGCAAAACGGTCCAGAAGATCACGGTTACTAACGAATGGGATTTTCGAATGATCACTGTGCGATTTGCTGACCGAACAGCGATTCACTTCAACCTCCACCATCGGATTGACATCGAGCCAGAACTCTTTGACTGGAAAACCGGGGATGGTGAAGTCCTGAAAGAGTACGCCGTCATTTATGAGCATGAGCACTGAATTTTTTTCGGTGGGGGATGGGAGTGGCGAAGCAAAGACAGAGACGATATCGCCGCAAGCTTAACCAAGGCACGTTCAGCGCCGGGATCAAGGGCAAAGTGTTGCAATCTGTCAGCATCTCGAACGAGTTGGAATGCCGGTACATTTCGCTGGAATTTGCAGACAAAACAGAACTGACAATTTCGCTAGATACCCACCTCTCGGGAAAGCTGGAACTGTTCGACTTCAAGACCGGGGACCAGGAACTCATCCGAAAGGTCGGACTGGTTCCCAACGACACGCCTCTCTGGCGACCGAAGGAGTGATGGAATGGACCCGGAACCAAATTCAGAGAAGTTGATCACGTTTAGCAGCCTGCAAATCGAAGTGCTAGGACCGCGCAACCTCGGCAATAATCCCCTCGCAAATGTGTGCGCAGCAGACCTTCTCCGGGCTGCCGAGTACGAACTCCGAAAGTTACTCCGCGAGCGAGCAACATTGTTTCCGGACCTCAAGAGATTCGAACTCCAATTCGAAGGAAGGCGAAAACCGTGAAAGACAAGCTCGTGCGCTGGCGGGGAGAAGGTGTCGAATACCCTGCCTTGGGCGGCAAGGTCGTTCAGCAGGTGCGATTTGTGAACAATGAGGACTACACTGCGCTGACGATTGAGTTCGATGACGACACACTTGTGAGTTTTCGCTTCAAGGCAAGCATTGCTTTGTCGGCTGCCCCCGAACTTTCTGCCCTCAAGGGCGGGGACATTGTGAGTTGGAAGGAACTGAGATCTCGTCCGGTGATGAGGCGAGTCCCAAGGAAATGACATGTTGGCCAGCCACATCCGAAAACGAAAGTGCCAAGTGCAGAGCGCGAAGTACTCCGTAGCGTGATCTACGAATGTGACGCATTCATAAACTGGGCCTACTGGTCGCGTCTGCATGAAAGGTCTCGGCGCTCCGTTATCCAAATGTTGAAGATCGTTCGCAAGGTCGCGCTCGGGGGGCTACGGAGGGGGCACAGATGAGCCGCACTTCGAAGAAGGAGTCAGGGATCAACCGTGACCGCAAGGAAATACGCTTCGGCGGTGTACACATTGACCTCATCGGTCCCGCTGACCTGGCACACAATGAAGAGGCGAAGGACGCCGCCATAGATTTCCTACGCGCTGAGATTCTGGCCACTCGGCATTGGCTCAAAGACTGCGGCAAAATCAACCCCGTGCTGAAACGCTTCAAGGTGAAAGCCTGCCGCACCTGCATCATCCATCGCTGTCCGACCTGCGCGCGTCACCGGCGAACACATTCGTCGGCTAAGGAAAATCGCTTATGAAAACACCGATGAAGAGGGCTGATATAGGGAAGCCGATTACTCCAAACGAGCGGAGGCGACTTGCTGCGAGAATCAAGAAACGGGAGGAACAACTGCGGAAAAGATTTCGCAAAATTCACGGCAAGGTGGTGGATTGGGTTAACTACGTCGTTGAGGACCGCACTCTGTACGTCAGCATCCGTTTCAAGGACAAAACAGATTTCTCGTTGTACTTCTATCCTCGAATCATTACGGACAGAAGAGTCGAACTGTGCGACAGTACGACCGACGATTTCGAAGTAATTCGGCTGTACGAAGGAAAGAAGCTGGACGCCTGAACTCACAGGCGTTCAGTTCTCACAATTATTGTTAAAGGGTACCTAGCGCGATGGGCAATCCATTCGATTTGAAAAGTGGCATCACGGCGGGGGTGTTGAGGTTGGGCATCGCCCTGGGTGGCTACGTCGCCTATGTCGAGGTCGCGGATTCCGGAGTTGATTTCTTGTATTTTGTGACCCGTGATGGTGTTCGCCTTTCCGAAGGACATGCACCGGATTTCCCAACGGCGAAGCAGAAGGCTGAGGAAAGACTGCGACTGCTCTGCTCTGTGCCACTTCAGTGATGCGGCATGTCTACTGATGCTGCGGAGGCCGGCGCCATGCAGAGAGGTGAGCGAAGAGAACTTAACGAGGCGGAATTCTTCGCCTTCGCCAAGAGGCATCTCTCCGAAGCATTCCCAATCCGCAGCGGATCGACTGCCCTTCCGATTTCGAATTGACACGATTGGCCGAGCATCCCAAGGAAGCCGATCTATTTAATTTTAGGCACCTCACTTGCTGCTCCCCTTGCTTCAACCGTTACATGGAGAGTTTGGCCGATCTGAAGCGCAGAAGAGCAGGGACAGAATCCGAACATCCGCACTGAAAGAAGGATCTCAATTTGTGATTATCCTATCGAAACTGTTAGAGCTCGCTGTGGTCATCAGCGAATGGGTTCGGAAGCGTTTTCAGATATTCGATGTTTTCGGGTTGGAGTTGCTTCCGAGTCAGGATGAAATCGTAAGACCGCCCACTCACGCCGCTATCGGTGGCCACTCCGAAGGATTGCTTGACCTGGTATTTGAAGTGGGCGTATGTCACGAGAAACTGTAGATGAGCTAAGCGGTCCTTTCGAGCTTCACCGGAGATAAGATAAACGGCAACCGTTCCTCGTGATTTTTGGAAATGTGTAAAGTACTCGGGATTCCCCGTCGCTTCGCTCTTGATGCAGGCGTCTAGCACTCGTTTTCCTAACCTGATGCGCCGATCACGCGAGAGCCACCCCAGAAACCGCGCTACATCGGCAGCGGTAGCGGCTGGTCCCTTATTCCATGGAAGATCAGGATCAATGTTGTGTGCCCGCGCGATCATGTCATCGATGGCTAGTCCATAACGCCACTCGGCTGATCGTACCAACTCGCCCGAAGCTTTTCGCCGGAAAGCCTCGACGGTCCGCGCAAGAACCTCGGGCGTGATGGGCTGCATCCGTAGCCTGTAAATTTGCGGAGCGAAGTCGATCATGCATGCCAGGTTTTGCTCTTCGTTGTTCACGCGAAAAGTTGTTCCCGCCGTGCCTATATCGGTGCGCAACTCGATGAAGTGGATGAAGTCGGCAGCTGTATCGAAACGGTCGGTTAGCAGCTTGATGTCTTGGAGGGAGAAAACAAACACCGGTAAGACCGATTCCTTGATTTCTGGAACCAAGTCATAAGGATCGAAGGGTTCAGCCTCTTGGGCGAGGATAATGATCCCGTACATGTTGGGATACTGCGCGGGATCGAAATCGAGCTTGCCGTAAACTTCGTTCGCCAAGGTATTGATCGTGCCCGATGCAAGACTGGCGTGCGTGGTCTGCACCTGTTTTAGGGCTTTGAGAATTGCTTCGGTAGCCCATGCTTTCGCTTCGTGGTTCCCACATTTGGCCTTCACTTGAACGAGAAGGGCAACGTCATCGAACAGAACGACAGCGTCGGCAAGCTCCTCTCCCTTTTTCTTTTGCGGATTTCGGTATGTGAAATCACGAAAAAAAGAACGCTCTAGAAACCATTGACTGAGGCGTTCCTCGTAGTCCCCAGGCTGGCCCCCGGATTTGGGAACTTCCGTCATCCCGAAGCGCACCTTCGCGAGATCGTCTTCCGAGGACATCTCTAGCCTCCATGCCTTCAACAAATGAATGGACGAGCGTGCCACTCGCACCCGGAATGAATGCCTCTGTCCACTAGCTGCTCGTCACGGCTGGTGTCGTCGGGGAAAATTCCATGGCAACTCGGACGGGCGGCAGCGGCGTCGCCTCCCCAGAAAATCTTCCCTGTTTCCCCTCTGAAAAGTAACGATAGAGATGGGCATGGGCGGTCTGGTCACAGATCACGGGATCCTGTGCCAGATTGACCGTATAGATAAGGCCAGGATTCTCCTCAGTAAGGAACATTTGGACGTGCGCCAAGCATCTACCCGGGCGCGTTTCCGCCGCGAGGACGTGTGCCCGCCATCCATCAGGCCGGGCGTTAGAATTCAGCATTGGCAGAAGCAGCGGATGATGCCTCATCTGGACAAATTGGTTCACACGTCGAACAGGCCCCTTCGTTTCCTGGTAGATGAATGATCGAATGGGAGAAAAGAACTGCTCACTGCCAGAATAGATCGGCGATTGCGTCAGAAAGTAGTGGAAGCCGATCTTGGCGATTCCTCGGAAATAGCGCTCTCCGAGTTGGAACTTTACTGAGGGTTCCTCAATGACATGGCTCATCTGCCTCGATTCGGAGAATGTAATCCCCGGTGAATGTTGTCGGAGCAGTTTCTCAACCCATGCCCGCTCGTGCGGATAGCACGACAGCCTGGCTTCATATGGTTTGCGAACGGCACTCCGCTCGATTGTAGTTCGGAGCTGATCTGCAGTGGTGGTTTCCGCAAGCGGAAAGTGATGGGTCTTTCCCGTCTCCGTCTCAACGAGAATCAACTCGCACATCTGGGTCACAATGCCGCCTCGGATCTCCAAGTTGACCTCGACTCCCACTTCGCGGTCGAATGTCGAGAACTCTAGTCTGCTCGCTCCGGCACTCCCGCGAGCGAATGGATTCACCGTAACGTGATGGGCGCGCCCCCTCACACCATAGAACTCGCGCATAAACCCTTCTGGGCCACATCTAGCGACCTGTTGGTCGAGTAAGCCTAAGCGTTGGTTATTACAGATCGAACAAATAGGAGCCTGTAGTTCGGGGGCATCCCTGAATTCGCCAAATGCGGCTGGAATCACGTGTTCACGCGTATCGCCGTCGGAACTGCAATAAAGGCACTTTGTCACGCTTTCATTATTGCGCACGCCGAAGCCGCAGAAGTTAGTCGTCAACTCAAAATTTGTAACGATAGGTCGGCCTGCGAAAAAAAATCTGTTATCTGCTTTTGAGGTTTTCGAGTTTATCGGCCTTTGTATAAGTGGGGGAGAAAATCTTGGATTGGTCTTCGAGTCGCCGATTCGACGAACTGCGCTCTTTCGAGAGGCTCGTTCTGCGATGGCTAGGCGATTCCGAAGCCCCCATCTATCCCTCAGGAGTACCAGCCGATGAACAAGGAGAACAACTGCCAATGCGTTGTCTGCAATGTCGAGGCGGCACTGCTCGATTCGTTTAGCACACAAATAGCCCGAACCCAATTCCAAGCGCTTGCCAGCATCTACCCTGTTTTGAACCACTTCAGCTCGCCGATTGATCTGGTCGAATATTTGCACCAGCAAGACAACGCGGCGAACCACAATGCCGGAAGCGAGATACTCCACGCGGTGATCCACGCAATCGCGGAGAGGGCCACTCGCGAGTTCGGGCAGCAATTGCTTCTCCTTGCATTCACACCCGCAATTCACAAGCTCTGTCGCGAGATTTCCCAAAGGTTCCCATCATTGACTCCTGAGGACATCGCGCAACAGGCAGTGCTGTGTCTTTTGGAAGCAGCAAGATCCACTTTCATCGCACGCCAAAATGGACATCTGTTGCTCGCCCTGGTCAGGGAGTTCCGCAAGAACACATTCCGCTGGGCGATCAAGGAGGCCAGGATCACTACGGCCGAAGAGGAAAACAGCGAGACCGAATGTCCCGAACAGGTGTCGGAAGACACCTTGGAGCGAGACTACGCGCTCGATGACTTCCTCCAACGCTGTCGGTCCAGAGGTGTGCTGTCTGACGCCGATTACGAACTGTTGCTCAAATTCCATTGCGAAGAATTCGAAGCGATGGAGTTGCGAAGCAGTAGATGGCGGTCGGCCAAGGCAGTCCATCACCGCTTGGAAAAAATCCTGAACCGGTTGCGGCGGATAGCAGCAGATCCTGACTCGCTTCAACTGGATCATGCGACTGTTCCCACATCACCAATCTCAGCTAAACAAAATAAATCTCAATCAGGGGGCGGAATTTCGCCGGGGGTATGCCCATTTAGTAATAGTGAGAAGGGATTCTCACCGGAGCTTTCCCGCCCGATGCCTCAAGTCGAAACCGATGTCACGCACATTGCTGCGTGACGTAGGAAACGAAGTGAGGCACCGAAGTCACCCTCTGACTTGAATGCAACGGGAGCAGGAACCTTCCTTCAGCATCTCGTGCTGATCCTGCTCCCGTTTTGCTGCTTCGGTAGAAAGACCAACCATAAAGGGAGAAGACTTATGGCTCGACTTTCGAGTAGGCGAGGAAGTGGTTGTGCGCGCGGCTTGCGCCAGGCATTCAGCCAGCTTGTGCTCATGACGTTTTTCGGTTTGCCCGCCTTTGCTCAAGTCGGCGGGGATCGCGTTACGTCGTTCCTTTCAAATTCTCTCAGCTACGCCCAAGGGCTCGGCATTTTCGGTGCCGGTTTTCTCGTGATGTGGGCTGTGGCGAACGTCGCTCGGGAGCGTCCGAGCAGCAAGCAGTGGGCTGGAGCAGGCGGCGCGTTGCTGCTGTCGTCAGTTCTGCAACTCCTCCGCACTTTCGCAGGGTGAGTCGTGCCGCTCCGACTCAAACCCGTCGCGCGTTCGCTTTCAGTGCGAGCAGAGTTTTTCGGCTTGGAACTGGAGGACTGGGGTCTGGTGATCGCCTGGGCAATCCTCATGCGATTGATCGGAGACCACATTCACCGCGTGTTCCTCGGTTTCTTGCCGGTCTCAACAATCTTGGCCTATGGCACATCCGCTGTCCTGGTTCTGCTGATCCGATGGGCGAAACACGGTAAACCGCGTGGCTACCTGGTCGATTGGCTTCAGCACCAATTTCGCCCGAATGCCCACAGCGCACGATCGAATGATTTGCAGTTGTCATATCTCATCGAGGATGAACAATGATCCAGCCCTCGACAATTCATCTGGTTGCCGCACTCATCGGAGTCCTCGCGCTGCTGACACTCGCGCTCGCGGTATTCCTACCATACGGCAGCGCCAAGAGGCGATCCGAATGCGACGGAAGCGGTGATAAGGAAGTATCTTCGCTCGCCGGCAGAATTCCCGTGTCGGAAATCCGGGATGACCTCATCGTGCGCAGAGATGGCTCGTTCTGCGCAGGATGGGAGTGCGTTGGAATCGCAAGCCAATTCGCTTCCGCTGAGCGTCTCGAAGCAGTCAGCAGTGCTCTGGATGCCTTCATAAAGGGATTCCGGCACCCAGAGATTGAGCTTCAGTTTCGTTACGTTGTAGATCACGAAACACCGCAAGTTCTGCAGGACAGGAAGACTTCCTCCAATTGCGTTAATTCACCTGCAGCATGGCTCGAAGAAAATCGTCTCTCATTCTGGAGATCGGCAATCGATGCGGGTCAAGTACGTTCTATCAAGCTCATTGCACTCTTGTCCTGGAAACCCATCCGCACGTGGGACACTCGTTCGGCAATCTCACGATTCGCCGCAGCGTTTTGGGCTGGCCTTACGCGGGAGGGTTTCTCGAAATTCCCGAATGTCATCCGCCTCGCACTGACCGAAGCCCAAACCAAAGCATTGGTGCAGCGCAATCGCATAGCACACAATCGCCTGGTCGCCGAATTCAATCAACTTCTTGGAACGTATGGCCTCGGCCTCGAAGCGATTACTCCGGTGCGGCGGCTCAGAGAGCCCGAACTCGCTGGTCTGGTGTACCAGTCATTCAACCCAGCGGATCGGCATCCGGCAAGTCGGAGCCGCGATCTCGAATCCTTGCTTAACACGGATTGGTCGGAAGGCGTCCGCTTTCTTGATCTCGGTGGCGTTCTGAAGGGCGTTGTCACGCTTTCGGAACTGCCGGAGGCAACATTCGCTTCTCTTCCGCGCCCTCTGCTCGCGCTGGATTTTCCTTGCGAAATCGTTGTGAGTGTCCGAGTGCCTGATCAAGCAGCAAAAGTGCGCAAACTTCGTCGTCTGCTGAAGAAGAGCCTCGCTTTTCAACTGCGGAAGGACGGCAGCCGCCGGCGCGATTTTCAAGCAGCCGCTCTCGAAAAGGACTCGGTCGATACGCTGACTTCCGCTGTAACTTCTTCTCAGCGGCTCGTTGAGATCGAGTTGGCAGTGATTGTGTCGATCTCGAAAGTCGCGCACACTGCCGCAGAACGCGAGAATGCAGAGCTGGAGTTGGCGCAGCGGGTTGAGTCCGTGTTACAGGCAATTGGACAGATGAACGGCGCCCGCGGATACCGTGAAGACACCTCGTTACTCCCCACGTTTATTTCGTTCCTGCCCGGTGTTCAAGGAGTTCGGAAGTCCAACCGGGAATTCACTCTGCTCTCCGGGCAGGCGGCAGATTTTGTTCCAACAGAGCTGCCATGGACCGGAACTCATCATGACGCTCCTGCCTTCTTGGCACGGACACGCGAAGGAACATTGCTTCGCTTCAATCCGTTCAGCAATGAACTCACGAATGCCAACATTCTCGTGACCGGCAAGACCGGTTCTGGCAAATCGTTCCTAGTGAAGCAGCTTCTGCTGCAGTTGCAAGTGCTCAATCCACGTATCGCTATTGTCACCAAAGGCGCAGATTATCGCGCTTTGATCGAACTTCTCGGAGGTCAGTATCGGGAGATCAGCCTACGCACAAAGTTGGTGAAGAACCCATGGGATCTCGATGGGACAACCCACGAGTTGGATTCCGCTCAGGTTGCAGGTGTGGCGTCTCTCGCCTTCCACATGGCTGGTAAGACCGGCTCCGACGATGCGGTCATACTGAACTTTCTGGAGAAGGCCGTTCGCATGACCTATGAGCGGCTACTCGCCATCGGCAAGACTCCCCGTTTCTCCGACCTGAAATGGACATTGGAGCACTATCCATTTGAGAACGCAGTTATTGAGCAGCTCGCCCACGTGCTTGCATTGAAATTGAACCGCTGGACGGGAGAAGGCGTTTACGCGCAACTGTTCGACCAGGACACGAGCCCGGAACTGCGAAAGACGGAAGACATCATCTGCTACGACATCGACGGACTTAAGGAATCTCCCGAACTGCAAGCAGCCGTGGCCTTCACCATCGCGAGAGCCATAGACCAACAGATTGGCCGGAAAGACACGAGCGGAAGCCTTCGGCCAACAGTCGCTGTGTTCGACGAAGTCTGGGCAATGCTGGCCGATCCAGTATTAGGGACGCAGGTTCTCAATGCATTTCGGACGGCACGCAAACGGTATGGTTCGATCATCGCGGCCAGTCAGGGCATTGAAGATTTCGTGGGCACGGCCGAATCTCCGCACACCGTAGGTTTGGCGATCCTGCAAAACACGGAGGCGAAATTTGTTTGCGCGCAACTGGGAGAACTGTCCCGTCTTCGCGAAGTTCTGCACCTCTCAGAACCGGCATTAGAGGCAGTGAAGGAACTGCGCAATGTGCCGGGACATTTCGCCGAAAGTTATCTCCTCGTCGCTAATCAGCCGGAATCAAGCACGGTAATACAGCTAACGGCGACTCCGTTTGACTATTGGGCAACCACCAGCAATCCGGTGGAAATGGAATTCAGGGAAAAATTCGCAAAAGAGCACCAGGAACTGTCCGCGCTCGAAGCCATTTACAGGCTCGGCTTGGCCCACCCACAGGGCCTTGCGTCACCGCAAGCAAAGAATCAAAAGGAGACCTATGCGGCTGCTTCGTAGGAAATCACTCATTGGCCTGACGATTACGTCTGTTCTTCTTGTGCCACTTGCGGCTCACGCGTTCTTCGGAACTATGCCGGTGATCGACTGGACTGCCGTCGCACGCATCGGCCAACAAATCGGACTTTCGCAGGAGACATTGAACACGCTTGGTCTCTACGTGCAGCAATATAACCGCATCAATGCGGGGGTCCAGGAAGGGGTCGCGCTTGTTCGCGGAAGACAGCTTCAGGGACTTCTGAATGAGGCTGTCGGGAGCCAATTCCCAGAATTTCAACAACTGCAGCGCGACTTTCGCAACGTCCTCGTTGACCCCGCCACGGTCCGCGGAGACCTCGAACTGACCTACGGGGTCATACCGTCTGCTGACTTCCCGTTGATTCGCAAAAGAAGAATTGATGCGACGGATGCCACGGCAACGCTCGGGCTATTCGATGCTTCGCGGATGGAACTCGTGTCAGTACAGGAAGAAACCGATGCTGATGATATTGAGGCACGCGCGGCAAACGCGAGTCCAGGGGGTGCGGCCAAGTTAGCCGCCGCCGCGAATGGGGCCTTGCTGCGCTCGCAAGCCTACGACCATCGCCTATTGGCTCGGCTGATGAGATTGCAAGCCCTCTCGATCGCCCGCGACAACTCACAGGAAAAAGAACTCGAACAAGTTCGTCAAGCACAACTGACCACAGTCTCGACCATGGTCGGCAGTATGCAACTGTCGTATGGCATTGGAGATAGGGTGGGACACTAATGCCGGACTTAGGAACAATCAGCAGATTTCTCGCGGCTTTGGGCGGACTTTGGGACCGTGCCGAGCAGTACCTGCCCCTGATCTTGGGCATCGCATTGCCTCTCGCAGGGTTGGTGTTCACGTTCAGCATGTTGCAGGCGTTCTTCCAGGACGGCGCGGAGGAAGACTACTTCCGCATCATGTGCCGTTTTGGCATTACGCTGGCGGTCCTTGCTGACTATCGCAGCCTCTTTATGAAATTCAATGTCTTGAGCTCCGACTTGGCTCACCATTTCGGAGATCCGAACAGCTTTCAGAGCTTTTTTCAGCAGGTCCAATCGCAATTCGATAGTGTCAGCGGGGCGATTGTCTTCACCGCGCGACTATCGACGAGCATCGTTACGCTTCTAATTTTGATTTCAGGTGTAATCCTCGTCCTAGCCTACATCGGGCTTGTCGCCGCGCAAGCTTTGGCCGTCATTCTGCTGTACATCTTTGGTCCGTTACTGCTCGCACTACTGCCCAGCCGTCAACTCAGCACGGTTGCTTATACGTATTTGAAAGCCCTATTGCAGGTACTGCTCTGGCCGGCGATGTGGAGCCTTGTTTTGGCATTGTTGACCGGAGCGTTGTTGGGAGTATTAACCGCCGGGCCGTTCGTTGATCTGGTTCCTGCGATATTCCTGGTCCTTTTGGCAATCCTGTTGACGCAGATCCCCCGCCTCACTGGATATCTGACCAGCGGGGCACTGAATGCAGTAGGCGCGACAATTTCGACACTTGTAACGGCTGGCCTAGCCTATGCCACCTACAAAGTTGCCGAGACTGGCGCATCCGCTGTACTTGCGTATGCAACCGGAGGTGCGGCAGTCACGGTTCCCCAGGCAATCGGTTATGTCGCCCGAAGCCGGAGCAGCGAGGCCGTTGTCGTGCCTCCGCCGACGAAATTCGCACCGTTACCACCGCCAAAGACTGCGTAGACGTGGAGAACTGTATGAGCACTGTCACATCGGTTTCAAGTGATGACATGCAACAGAAGAAGCTGGAGCTTGGTGATTATTGCGACTTCTACACCCACTTGGCTGTCCAGGCACGCCGTGCATCGAGGGTCGCTTTGCTTGCGTGTAGTGTCGCGATGGTCGCGATGATCTCGGCAATCCTGGCGCAATTAAAACCGCCGATTTTGCTCCGTGTGCAGGATGGCAAAGTTTCCTCCTTGAACGGTTCGGGCGTAGGGGTGGCAGAGACTGCGGCGCAACAACAACCGGACGAAGCCGAAAAACTGTCGTTCGTCGGGAGTTTCTTGGATCGGTTCGTGAACATCGACCCTGTCACAGTGAAGCGTAATACGACAATGGCGTTAAACCAGATGACGAACACGTTGCGGCAACACATCCTTGCGCAGCTCAACGAACAGCATTTTGTCGATACCGTGCGTGACAACAACGTCACCGCGACGCTTGCGGTCAAGTCAGCAGAACTGGTCTCAGGAGACCCATACACAGCAGTTGTATTTGGACAGAAGCGCATCACGACATTGGTCAACGGCCAGGAAAACAAGAAGGAGCTGCTCGTGAAATACATGATACGGCTCGCACCTGTGCCTCGCGCCGGTGGCAACGGCTGGAGCGGGTTGGAAGTGGCCGATTACAAGGAAGAGGTGCTACAGCAATGAAATCGATTGTCCAACTCACGCTGTTGCTATCCATTGCCGTTGGCTGTCTGGCTCAGTCCCAAGCTGGTGGTGCTGTGCAGCAACCAAAGACGAATCCTGATGGAAACGATACTGGCGTTGTGCCACTGGTCCGGCCATACGCCATTTCAACCGCTCCACATTTCGCTGTGTTAGTGCAGTTTCCGAAGGCTGACTCAATTCGCCGCATTGCGCTAGGAGACAGCAACTATTTCCTTGCAGAGGCCGATAAGGACGATCCGCACTATGCCATTGTGAAACAAATACGGGCGTCGGCAGAAAAGGCAAAGTCGCCAATCGAGACCAACATGCTCGTCTATATGGCGTCCGGGCGCGTGGTCAACATCATGCTGAAGTCCGGAAAGCTGGCGGAGACAGCGTACTCGATCAATTACCCGGTTGCAGAGCCTCCGGTGCGTCACAATCCTGCGCCAGCACAATTGGACCCCGAAGTTACTGAAAGGGCGAAGCGCGACCACGCCAGAAAAGAACTCACCGAGAAGATGCTCGATGACGTGCGAAAGGGCTCTCGGAAGCGGGCCAGCATCGTAGCAGGTGGCCTGACCCTGCATCCCTACAGAACCGAGCGACTGGACGAACTTGCTCTTGTCTCATTCGACATCGAGAACACATCTGCAGCGGTTGTTGACCTCGAAGATCCTCAGATCAATTTAGTGACAACAGCAGATAAAGGAAAAGATCGCAAGAAAGGCGTTCCTGCGAAGGTCGAGCCTGTTCAGCTTGCCGATTCCATAGTTTCAGTCAGGCAGCTACCTCCTGGCGGACGCGCCATCTGTTTGGTTGCGTTTAAGCCTCCGGTTCATGACAGCGACCAGCAGGTCGTGCTCTCGGTGTCGAATCGTGCAGTGGCAGATCACCCGGTCACGTTCCGTATTGAATAGCCTCGGAGCAACTGATATGGACAAGCCCTCGAAGACAGCAGTCATTGAGCGAGACGAGGCCGCATTAGCCTCGGAGATCGAACGCGACCAAGAACTTGCTACGCAAGCCCTCGATGAGATTCGTGGAGCTGAAAGGCTCAGCGGCTTTGGACGCTTCGCGAACAAGATGCAGAGCATCTTCCAAGGCCAGCAGGCGCAGGCGTCGAACTCGACAGGTCACTTACGCGTAGCTCCAATCATGATGTCCGCCGGGGTGCTGTTACTCATTGCAACGGGCTTGCTATATCTCTTTTCGAAACCTGAGAGTACCGTCCCAAGCCATTTTCGTCAGCCCACGGGACTCAGCGAGGCAGACACTCAAAAGCGTGCCGCTGGTGCTGCTGATGCCCAGGCTCCCGTAACCGAGAATCAACTTATCTCCAGCGATAAGTCTGCAAGTACGGAGCAGAAGAAGGCCGGTTTGCAGAACGGGAATGGCAGTCGAGATATGGCTGCAATGCGGCATCTTGGCGTTGCTGGCGATCAAGGAAGTGCGGGCACTCAGAATATCGTTTCACCGCAAACGATGACGAATGAATTGCAGACCCCGGCCACAGTGTTCGTCGCAAGAATTTCCGCTGCACCCGCTGCAACCTCTCCAAATGCATCTCCACAGCCAGGGCGGCAGTCACAGCTTCCAGCGGGTACAGAGATCGTAGCGCATACGACCAATGCGATAAGTAGTGGATTGGAATCGCCGGTCATCGCTGTTGTTGACAGAAATGTCGAACTGAACGATTCAGTCGTTATCCCGCAAGGTGCGCGCGTGGTCGGCTACACATCAGGAGCCGTGAAGGACCGGATCAATGTGCGATTTACGTCCATACTGTTGCCCAATAACCGGGAGATGACGATCTCCGGTCTGGCGCTCATGAAAGACGGAAGCGCCGGTTTGGTTGGCAAGGCTCAGGGCAGCGGTCATCCCGTCCTATCCACAGCCGCTCGTATCGGAACTGGTGCAGCGGTTGTGGCGACTGAGTTTGTCGGGCAGGGATCTCTCAATCAGGCTTTTTCCCAGGCCGACTATCTTAGAAATCAGATGGCTGCAGAAGTGGCGGTGCAGGGGAATCGCTTGTCGAACCGTCTTCAACAACCGATGAGCGTCCCGATCGTGAACGTGAGCACTAACCAGCCATTGCGCATATTTTTGCTGAACGCAATTGATCTCGGTGGTGGACGCAATCAAGGCTCGCAGTCAGCGGCCTCCTCCGCCTTCGCCAGCGCGATGCAAGATCAGAACGCACCCTCGGAACAATCGTTGGTCGCGGCACAGACAGCCTATATTCAGGCGCTAGAAGCACAGTTGGCAGACATGCGCGCTGCCCTCAACGGAAAGCAGACCAATGGACAGCATTAAGGACTGCCGCACTTTGGTTTCAGCCAGCGATCTGGGGATGATCTTGGCGGAGCACGGTTACATTGCGAAGCCGGAGACCACGAACGTGATGTATCTCGCTCTTCGTTTACAAAAGCCGTTGCTGCTGGAGGGACCTCCGGGCGCGGGAAAAACTCAGGTAGCGAAGGTTTTGTCGGAGGCGCTCGATATGCCTTTGATTCGGTTGCAATGCTATGAGGGAATTGACGAGGCGAAGGCGCTTTACCAGTGGAACGAGTCTCTGCAGCGCATTGCACTCGAATACATGCGCCAGAGTCAAGGCGGATCGCAAACCACGTGGACCGATCTGAAGCGACTGCTTTATAGCCCGGACTTTCTAATTCCTGGCCCGATCCTGCGAGCTTTGCAGTCCGATAGCAAGGCGGTGTTGTTGATCGACGAAGTCGATAAGACTGGCCCGTCGTTCGAGGCGTTTCTCTTGGAGATTCTTTCGGACTTCCAAGTTTCGATTCCTCAACTCGGTACGGTTGTCGCGACGCATCGGCCAATTGTGGTGCTAACGTCGAATGCCCAGAGGAAATTGACGGATGCTCTGCGTGGACGTTGCTTCCTGTTGTGGATGAATTATCCCGCACCAGATCAAGAGGCCGAAATCATCACGACGCATTCGCCCGCGTTTGAATCTCAGCTTGCAACGCAGGCAGCCCGGTTCACCGCCGCTGTCCGTCACCTGGGAATGGCGAAGCCGCCCGCGATCCGGGAATCTCTCGATTGGATTGACGCGCTGACTCTTTTGGGAGCAACGGAACTCACTGCTGACGTGGTTTCTGCCACCCTCCCCGTGCTACTAAAAACCCGAGAGGATATCGACCGGGCCGCAGGAAATGTTGCGTTGCTTCTTCAACGCGCTTGCGCTTAGTTCAACACGATCATCCACAATCGGCACCGCATCGCCCATCCACAATGAACTGCAAGGAGCCTGATTTGTCCTTCGCTGTCGCGCAGATTCGACGATTACCGTACCTGATATTCGGGTGGGCGTTGATAGCTGTCGTGTCTTTCTCAATGCCTGATCGAATGTTCTTGAGCAGAGCCCAGGGCCGTTGGTTCGGAATCGCCTTGTTAGGGGTCGCGCTCCTGCGTGGATCGCGACAGGTTAGTCAGAGTCTGCCAGTCGAGCTTGATTCTCTCACTCTCTCGCAATTGCCCCGCAAAGACCAGATGCAATACGTGGGACACGGCTTCCTGTGGAATTCCGAACGCGCCAATCAAGTGCTTGCAGTTGAACGGATGAGCGAAACCATCTCGCGTACTCGCGGCCCGGGGGATCTTGGCGGTGTGACGGTGCTTCACGCGGTCGGTCGAAAGCGAGAACAGCCGACTTTCCTTCCCCTCAGTGATCTGGAAGGACACATGCTCGTGGCCGGAGCGACTCGCACTGGCAAGACCCACTATCTCCAACTCGACGTTGTGCAAGCCATTGAACGGGGTGATGAAGCCGTCATCTTCATTGACCCGAAGGGCGATTTGAAAGTCCTGCATCGAGCCTATGATGCGGCCGTGCGGATGGGTCGCGAAAAAGATTTTCTATTCTTCTCGCTCGCGTTTCCTCATATCTCCTGCACCTATAACCCGCTCCACAATTTTGTGCTCGGCATGGAGATTCCCGACCGGCTCGCTGGCTTACTTCCAGGTGGCGGCCAGTCAGAACCCTTCAAGGCATTCGCGTGGGAAGTAATCAATGTGATCGCGCAGGCGATGCTGCTGGCGGGAGAGCGCCCACTGCTCTCAAAGATCGCGCGTTACGCGAAGGTCAACGGTACGCTGGAAGAACTGTTACCCAAGATCCCCGAGCAGACTCCCGAATATGAGTATTTGCTGGGACTCATCAAGCATCCACCCGACCACTACGACAAGATGGTTTCCTCGTTGAAACCGCTGCTTTCGAAGCTCGACACGCCGGACTTTCGCAGCCTGATGTCGGTCCCGAACCCTGAACTGGACTGGGATTGCGCCATCCGAAACAAGCGCATCGTGTACATGTTCATGGGTTCGATGATCGTCAAAGAAACAGCGTACGCAATTGGAATGCTGGCCTTACAGGACCTGCTGAACTTTATCGGGCGAGCATATGCCTATGAACAAGCGAAAACTCCTGTGAGGCTCGTGGTAGATGAGGTTGGCAGGCTGGTCTTTCCGGGCTTTGTCGATTTGTTGGCGCAGGCCGGGGGGCAAGGCGTCATGGCCGTGCTGGCATTCCAAAGCGTTGCAGATTTGTTGAGCGTCCTAGGGCCAGCAGGGGCACAGCAAATTCTCGATAACACGAACACAAAACTATGGTTCAGAGCCACGGACTACGCGACGGCCAAGGCTTTTGCTGATGTCGCCGGCCAGGGTCCTGTTCTCACGAAGCGCGAGTCCGCGAGCTATCGCCCTGTCTTGGACGGTAAGCACGCACCACGTGGCCTGGCGTTCGATGCCACCTTTTCCCAACAGTCCACAGAGATGATCGACAACCTTGTTCGCGAAGACTGGGTCATGAAACTTCCGCGTGGGCAGGCTTTCCTGTACGCGAGCGGCTACACGTATAAAACACGTTTTCCACTACTGCCCGACCCGAAGCACCACTTTCCCTTGGAGAAGTCATGAAACTGCTTTCGATTGGTGCATTTGTTCTGTTTGTGGCATGTGCCGCTTCGCTCGTCTCTGGCGGACAGGCCACAGGTCTTCTCCAGCATACTTGGCGGCGTGCTGCGGATGTGTTGCCCGAACGGGAGATCAACGAATTGGAAGTCGTGATTCCAGCCTACACAGCGCGCGTTTTCGAAGTGTTCCCGCCGAGGCTTCGTGAGAAGGTTGCCACCAAGACGTGGACTGCCGTCGAACTGATAACGCTGCGGCTGCTACTGGCTTTGTATCTTGCGCCAACATTCATTATCGCTGCTGGGATTGGTTTTCTCGAAGGCTCTTGGGCACGATCGAATCAGAAGAGCTTAGTGAAGATTCACTCACCGATGCGGTTCAGCCTTGCCTTGACCGGGGTGGGCTTGTGTCCTGCGGTGATTTTACTGTGGGCGACTGTGCCCCTCATGGTGCCGGTAATCATCCTGGGTTTGTTTGTGTCCACGTTGGCAGTCTTCAGTGTTCGCAACCTAGTTGTCCACTCACCAACGCAGTTCTAGCCGGGAGGAATCCACGAAGTCGTCTAACACAATTTGATCGCGATTGAAGGTTCACATCACATGTCTGACCGTTCACAAAATATCACCCTCGTAGCAATCCACGGCGAATTCACTATGGGAGTGTGGATGCTGATGAGTATTCGGTTTTCTGAGCGCCTGGCGTCGCTTGACGAAAAAACAGGCGAGTTCCTGAGAACTCTGGGATACATGGGCGGATATTGCACGGTCGATCAAGCGCGGAGGCTCGATCTCGCTAACTCGCCTACGCGGGTACTCGAACGGCTGAAGAGGTTGGAGGACCATAGATTCCTACGTCGGGTCGTCACATATCCGCTTGTGTACCAAGTCACAAAGTCGGTGACTCGGATGTTGGGGACCGATTTGATGGCGAGACGGGTTCATCCGGTGGAGACCGTGCGCTGGAGGTTGCTGGCAGTGAACTTCTACCTGGAGGCAAGGACTTGGCCGGCCGAGTTCATCTTGGATCATGACGGGAGGGTCTCCGCCCTGCAGCGGATCGGATGCCCCGCAGACGCTCTCCCGCAGCGCAGGGGTCAGCCCTATCTGTGGCAAGCCTTCATCCTGGACCTGCATGATGGCGGTCTGTGCATCTCTGTTGTTGATCGTCCGGACTGCAGCGCCTTACTACAAGCATTGGGCTTTGTGAGGCGATTTGCCGCGTGTCGGCGGTCGATGGGCGAGCGACTTTCTCTGGTGGTAGCAGTTAACTCCGATGCTCGCCGTCGGCTCTATTCCAAAGCAGTGAGCCACGCGAAGGTGCGAGAGTACACGCAAGGTTTCTCCGAACCACTGAGCATCTACCGCGTGATCCTGCCGGTTCAATCTATTCACGCAACGACCCACGAGTCCGACACCCACACCGACAACTTAATTCGAGGAGGCCACGAAAGGCCATGAAACTGACCGGCACAATCCTGAGGTGCTTGGCTCGGAAAGTCAGCTCCGGAGGCAAAGAAACTTACGTCACCAACCTGCTGATTTTGGACCCTGACAACAGCACGGGAACCAATTATGCGGTCGAGGTTTGGGGCGACAATCCCCATGATCTGCGGCTGATGTCCGACGTTTCTTTGACGGTCGTCGGGGTCGTCAACAAGAACACTGGCGTTCCGGCATTCCGCGCCGTCATCGGTCCTCGGCCTGAGGCAGAGGTCCCGGCTGCGGCGTAGGTGGTTACCGGAGCCGTAGCCTGAACCCGGTGAATCTTCGGCGCGATTCACGGTTAAAGGCGTCGCGCCGCGACGCCTTTAACCATTCCCTTACCGGCCACCCCCGGGGGTACCCGCCGGGGGTGCCTGTTGGGGGTAGGTGAGGCACCCCCGCGAAGAGGAAAAGAATTGGCAGAAGTTCAAGACATGACGGAGCGGATTCTGTATCGCCTCTCGCTAGACCCGAAGGCGCGCTCGCTGGCTGAGAAGTTGCTCGGACGATTCCGCTGTTTAGTCGGCAACTTGCCAGCCAGCGCCGACCACCACCACTCGGAACCAGGTGGGCTTTACTCCCACTCCGTGGAAGTAGCGCTCGGCACGCTTGAAGCCTTTGAGGGCAACATTATTATGGAGCGCAAGCCCGACGGCAGCGTAGACAGTTTCCAAAGCTCCCGTAATCGTCCGCGCTGGCAATACGCCACCTTCATCGCCGCCCTGTGCCATGACCTGGGAAAGTTGTTCGATCTTACGTTGAAAGCGGATGGACGGCGCTGGTACCCGCTGAAGCAGACATATGCAGATTTCGTCCGAGTTGATCGAAAGCCTCTGACAGTCACATGGAATGCGGAGCGACAGCATGGCGCTCATGCGCTGCTTTCCTGCTTGCTGGTTCATCACCTTCTGTCATCCGAAGATACGGACTACCTTGGGCTTCCGCGCCTCGTCCACATTGCCGAAACGTTGGTGGGAAGTCATAGCCGAACCAAGGGGAGCCAGATTGGTCAAAGCGTAAAGAAGGCGGATCAGAAGAGTGTAGAACGCGCCCATGTTGCGCTCTCAGCGCGGCCTGACAGTAAGGTCGGCCAGTTCCTGGAAGCATTGGAAGAGTTGATCGTGGGAGGACAACTGAACGTAAACGCTCCGGGTGCACAGGTCTGGGTGTCTGGAGAAAGAACGGCTGTAGTCGTGCCTCTTTCTCTGGATCTGGCCCGTGATCGTCTCATGGAACGAAAAGTTGTTCTTCCTCCGAACATTCATTTCTATAACACCCTGCGGAACGCAAACCTCGTGGAAGCCGACAAGATCGGGCACTGTGTTCGCCAAATCAAGGTCCCCGGCAAGCACGGCACTGTGTCACTAAGCGCCCTGATTTTTCCCACAGAGAAGGTCATACCCAAGCAGATTCTGCCCACCCTACCTGTAATCCAATTCGAAATTGAGACTGCGCCCGAGGCCGAGATTGTAGCCGTGGACGGGGCGTAAGTCTGACGGAGAACTGCCATGAATACTTTGATTGCCAATCAATACGGTCGAGTTCAGGGAGAGGTGGGCGGCAGCGGACCGGTTTTGGCTGTGGCTGCGCAGACGCCGCGACGCGACTCGGTCGAACTCCAAACCAGTCTTGACTCGGTTGAACAACAACTCTATCTCCTCGCCATCTTGAGAGCTGTGGAACGCCGGATCGAGCAGTTTCAGTTGCGGGACTCAGGCGTCGCAGAGCCGCAAACGCGGGAGCCCGAGAGTCCTTTCGAGGGAGCGGTCTGTACTGAGGGTGACCTGTTTAACGCAAATGGCGCCTCGAAGAACAAGATTTACGGCCGCTTTGCCAACTTCTTGATTTACGAGCAAGTCGATCAGGGCCGACTACGGGTCTTCTTTGCTGTTCGAGATGAGGCGAAGCGTGTGGCTCGATTCGACCTGCATCCCGGAGAAGTGCAGGCACTTTGCGCTCTGGTGAGACGTGCATTATTCGGTTGCGAGCAGATTGATTTACTCCTTCGCGACGACCTTTCGCTGACGGTTGCTCTCCAGGTCTCCGGCAACGGATTGCGACTCGAAGTGCAGACGCCTCTCTGGCGGTCTGAATTCGGTGTCACCAAAGGCAACGAACTCGCCACACTTGCAGTGTTCACACAGCGCGCCATCCATCACGAAAAAGTCGTGCCGATTCGGTTCGGGGATGAGGCAAATCAATTCAGCCTGAGGAAACGCTCCGATGGGCAGGTCTTGGCCGAGTTCCAGCACCAGGAGTCAGTCGAGCGAGTTCCGCTTTCGACACTGCAACTCTATGAACTCGAAATCCTTGCTCACTACGCGCTTCATCGTGCGTTCGAGCCGTCAGATGTGAGCCTTCGAAGTCAGGTTCCGCCGCCGTCGGCAACTGCTGCCCAAATTGCCTAGATTGCATTTCCAACTTTCTCAATCCACAAACCTTCGAAATCACAAAAAAGGAGAATCCGCCAATGAACCAGACACGGTGCCATAAAATTCAGTCCATGTCCATTTACGAGCCGGGGGATTACGTCAAAGTCGAGTTCAAGGACGAGTCCGATCCCATTGGAGAGTGGATGTGGGTTCGCGTAGAGAGCTGTGACGACGCACGACGACTATTGTTTGGAACCCTCGATAACGCCCCGGTGATGGATTACGGCGACAAGCTTGAGCTTGGGTCGCGGCTCGCAATCAGCTACGACAAAATTCGAGAACACAGAAAAGCGACTGAGTTTGGCCGTCAGTAGTCCTCGGGTTCGCTAAGTCATTCCTCAAGTTTTTTCTTCCACAAACCCTGTCCAGATCCCACAAACCCTGCAAAGACCACAACCCATACCCGTGCGGAACAAACGCGCGGAGATGCCCCAATCCACAAAAGGAGTCTCAACCCATGAACCTAGAAACCAAAAAACTGAAGGCCGCACTGGAGCGACTCTGTCTGGTGGTGCCGAAGAAAGGAACCTTGCCGGTGCTGGAAAACTTTCGATGGCGCGTTGTCAAAGGTCATCTAGAGTTGACTGCTACCGACTTGGACAACAGCATCCATATTTCAATGCCCTTCGCTGCGTCCGTGATCGCCAACTCGGTTGATGTGCTGGTTCCAGCGAAGGAGTTATACCAAGCCGTGAAAACAGAATCTGCCCTGACCCTGGAAATCCGAATTCACGATGGCAAGTTTGAAGTGCGCGCCAACAACCGTACCCTGGTGCTGCCCGCAAGCGAGCCGAAGAACTTCCCACAGATTCCTGATGGGGAGTTGAGTCTAAAAGGTCGGATTCTCGCTTCGGCACTCGAAACAGCTCTGACCAAGGCGCTGTTTTGTCTTTCCACGGAATCGACGCGTTACAGTACCGATGTTGTCAAACTTGAAATGCGAGATTCGACTTTTCGTGTCGTGGGCACAGACGGACATCGACTGTCAGTGGTGGAAGGAGCCGCGAAGACCGGAAGTAATTCCGCTGCCTTCTCGACTCTTCTGCTCCGCTCGACAGCCTCCATCCTCAGCAAGCTTCAGGCGGATGGCGAATCTGGTTGGGCACAGTTTTCAACCTGCGGCTCAGAACAAGAGTTCAATTTGTTCGTGCTGCCGGACGGATCCGGCCTGATCGCTCGCCGGGGACAAGGACAGTTCCCGAGTTACGAGAACGTCATTCCCAAAGCGCCGCTCGAAGCCAAAGTCGTGTTTCAGCGCGACGAACTGCTGGACGGACTGACGAAACTGTCAGCCACCGCACGCAAATCGCAGAACGCAGCGGTGAAACTCGAATTGTCGAAATCGCCAGCCTGCATCAAGGCCGAAAACGACGGCACAGCAAATCGTGTCGCTCTGGAGCACGCTCGTGTCTCAGGAAGAGCCAGGGACATCGGTCTGAATCACCACTACCTGGTTCAATACGTGAAGAGTCTGGAGACCGATACGGTCTCAATGAGGCTCTTCCCACAAGCGATCTCCGAAGTGATTGTGTTTGACAGCTTCCGCTATCAGCACCTGCTGATGCCGCTGCGCGATTGATGCTGGCTTCTCAAGCGTAACCCACAAACCGCTTTACCCACTCCTCAGAATCCATGCATGTCCGGCGTTTCTCTCATGCCGACCCAATCGGCCTGAATCGTGAGAGGGCTGAACCCGCTTGCGGGACCAGCGATTCCGGTCACCAATCCACAAAAGGAGAATTCCACAATGTCTTTAGCGATCCAAGCACCAACTCCACAATCCGCATCCCTGGCACTGTCCATCCTTCAGTCGAAGGCGGGCAATCGCTGGGGCCGGGCAGTGGAAGAAATGAAAACGAAGCGCCTGCGCGTTGAAGGCGACTTCCCGGAGTTCGTCGTGACTAACAAGAGCGGAACTGGATACGAGGTGAGACTCGATCCGCACGGCAGTGGCTCTTGCACCTGTCCCGATTTCCAAGTGCGCATTGCGCAGGAAGGGCGGATTTGCAAGCACATTGCTGCGGCGGCGATCATCGCCTTGGCTCCGCAGGTCCAGCCTCCATCGCCAGGAAACGGGAACGGGTCCGTTATGAAAGCGAATGGAGTACCGACTACGGAGGCGTCCCCGCTCGTCTTTCGCATCCGGCGCAACGTCCAGACGGACGGCAAGAACGGCGTGCAAGTTGAGGTTCAAGCGCGTGTAACAAATGATGAGGCTCAGGACCGGGAAACCGCGTCTTACGCATACGATTTGTTGGACCGTCTGGCTTCACTTGCGGCCAAGAACACCGCACCCTCAGAAAGCAACTTCGTTCGGGAGGCAATTTCCCCGAGCGCGGCGAAGAAACCGCCGATGAGGTCTCGCACCATCTCCACCACAAAAGGGAGTCCTGTTCCTGCGGTCGTCACCAAGATTGATCGCATGAAGACCCGTCAGGGCGAATCTCTCTTTCTCAAGGTCGATGTTGGTGGCGAGACGGTGCGCGTGTTCGGCCGCCCGGAAGAACTGGCGGAACGTCTGGAAGCGAGCGGTTACGACATTCCGGCAAGCGAAATCGAAGCCGGAATGGAACTCCATCTTCCTTGCCTGGTAAAACTCGGCCAGGGCAACAGCGGATACAAGATCATCGAAGAGTTCTTGCCCGAAGCTGCCGCTTGACTGAGGCCATACCCACCTTTTCCGGGTCAGAGAGACGAAAGGCGCTCTCTGACTCGGATTCTTCCATCCTTCCCGCAGTCCGAAACCAAGACATTGAATTTCGTGATGCGTGCGGTATGCTCTTAATCCGAAATTCCTGGTACTCAGATATGAAAGTCGCAACCGGACAGCCGTTAATCGACGGCCTGAATGCCATGGCCTGCAAAGTGCGTCATCGACTTTGGATCAGCTCCCCGTTTGTAGGGGGATGGCGTGCTACCAGATGCATCGTCAATGTGGTTTGGCAGCAGAATTCCAACATAGATGTTCGCTTGCTCACGGATACCAGCAACATAGGTTGGCTTGATCCGGTCACGATTCAGCAGTTCGCAAATCACGGAGCGATCAAAGATCTTCGCGGGCTGCACGCTAAAGTTTTCATTGTTGATGACCGCGCATTGATAACTTCCGCCAATCTCACCCGTAAAGCATTCACACAGCGCTATGAAGCCGGTGTTTTCCTCGATGCACAAGAATCCACCAAGGTCGTCAACTTTTTCGAGGAATGGTGGAAAGTCGCAAACGATCCACCGCGTGGTTGGATCGCCAAGCTCGTTCCGAAGGGCAAGACACAGAAAAAGAACAAACAGGACGAGCCAAATAGCAGCGCGCCTCGGAACCTCAATACGCTGCCGCCGCTTCCGCAGCAACCCGCACACGGCACCGTTGGCGACTACGAAGTCTTCCGAAAACGATATCAGGAATTGGCGGGTATATATCGGAAAGTCGGCCGAATCTGGCCTAAAGTGCCGCTCTACTTAGAGGTTGATGCGTTCCTAAATTACTTGTTCCATGAGGCCCCGGGCAGGCCCTCCAACAAATACCAGCAATCGAAACGCCCGCCCCGCAAACTTACACCCGCACAGCGCCTCAAGGACATGAAAAGCCAAGCTGCTGCATTTGCGACGTTCGCGAAAACAAAGCCCGGTTACATGGCGGACCGGGTGAAGCGTTCGCAAACGGTGCGCACCCTCCTGAATCGCTCAAGAATCGCCCGTCTCAGCCGATCTGAGGCTAAACAGGTCGTGGATGTCTTCCACTGCTTGGGCAGCCGACCGCACCATAAGACGAATTTTCTCAAGTCAGCGAACAATGACCTGCAAACAATCAAAGATCAATGGCAGAGGGTTCTATATCCCAACGGTTCCCTCGAAGCCGCGATGCATCAGTGCATCCGAGTCCTGAAGGGTTTTGGAAAATCGAGTGTTCAGGAGCTGTTGGGATGGTTCGATCCTGACAAATATCCAATACGAAACTTGAATTCGAACGCGGGACTGCGGTACTTCGGATATGACGTGTCCCTGCGTTAAAGCGTAAATCCACAAACCCTCTAACCAGCCCCCAATAAGCACACCAACCTGAGTTGCAGAGGCAAACGGCTTCTGTGATTTAGACCCACTCCTTTGCGTTCGTAATTCCACCCACAAACCACAAAAAGGCACTTCGCTTCGCGCGAAGAGCGAGGCGATTTGCCGCTCGGAGTACCCCATGAACCCACAAACGCTTTCACCACCACTGTTGATCGCAACCGGCCACATACGTGCCATGAGAGGAGGAGCGCAGTCGCATATGCTCACTGCCAGTGATGGTCATGCCTATGTGGTCAAGTTCGCCAACAATCCACAATCTCTGCGTGTGCTTGCCAACGAGTGGCTCGCCTGCTCGATTGGACGCGCGGTCGGACTCACGATTCCAGAACCGGCGATTTTGTACGTGCCGATCAGACTAGTCGAGAGTTCGCCGTCACTGGTGATACAGCTTTCCAATTCAACACTGAAATGTTCACACGGCCTGGCATTTGCTTCGCGTTTCATTTCAGGGGATGAACTCTTCGACTACCTGCATGAGTCGATCCTTCCGAACATCGAGAACTTGCAGGAGTTCGCTGGCGTTTTCGCATTGGATAAATGGCTGTGCAACTGTGACGGTCGGCAGGCTGTATTCTGCCGCAGAAGACCGAACCGATGCTTCCGCGCTCATTTCATTGACTTCGGCTACTGCTTCAATGCCGGAGAGTGGAATTTCACGGACGCTCCATTACGCGGCGTTTATGCGCGCAAGGCCGTCTATCAGCAGGTCCGCGGATGGCAGTCGTTCGAGCCCTGGCTTAGCCGAATCGAATCCTTCGATCTGATCAAGCTCTGGGAAATCGCGGCTGACGTTCCGCCGGAATGGGTTGAAGCACAACAAGTCGCCCAACTCATAGAGTGCATAGATGCCAGACGCGGCCGTGTTCGGGAACTGATCGCGGCAACTCACCAATCACAACACAACCCATTCGGCGCGTGGACGGAGGCAAAACCATGACGCCGAAGTTTTGGAAATACCTCATTACAAACTGCTACGGTTCGACGATCCGCCTTGTCGCCGAGTCAGACCGTGAATGGGCCGAGAAGGAATTGGAAAGTGATTCGCACCTTCTTAGCTATGAAGCACAACCACAATTTGAATCGCCGGTATTCCGCAGTCCAGCCGAACGAGTTTTGCGGAATCTTCGGCGGATACGGCTAGACCTACAAAGAATGGAGGTGAAGCAATTGCACGACTTCGTTGTCACCATCAACAACACGCATTGGCCGGCGTACCAACAAGAAAACGGAACGCTGGTTGACTTGCGAATACTTGATCCAAACGACCGCAGCCCGAAGCCTCGGCTAGTGTTCCGGCCTGATGCACTCCGCCAATCCGGAATCCCTGAGGCGCTCATTGAGGCAGCAGCCCGATCCAATCCACCTGGGCTGGTTCTCCTTGAAGACATGCCACAATTCAAAGGCTGCGACGATCAACCCACCGAAAAAGAACCCACCCTCTGAATCAGATCTGAACGCAAGTTCTGACCTGAGCCTTCTGATCCAACTCCCCAAAATCCACAAAACTGACCGGAGGTGCGCGATGCGCCAGACGAATGAGAACACGTCCGTCAACCTGAAACTGGTGATGCTCTTTGACTGGCGGAAGCACGTTTACTGCATCTGCAGTCACAATCTCTCGCCCGAAGATGCATCCGCGGAAGTCACTGAGCTACGTCGCGACGGTCTTCCCGCTTTCACGATTGATCAGCGCTCACGGCATGTGCAGGACGATGCCGAGGAGTGCGAAGCCTGCCGCGCCGATGTTAAGCAGTGCGTTAATCCACCGCCTGCTCTTGAACGCAGCAGACGGGAATTCCGCCGCTAGTCGCCACCTCAAAACCACAAAACGGAAACACCCCTGATTCCTTCTCCCACAAATCACCAAATCCACAAAACCTTGGAGGTGCTTATGTCCAGTGACGGCAACAGCTACACGCATTATGTCGTCCTGAACGACACGATCCTCGGCGAAGCCCGCATTATCGAGAAGTGCAACGAGTGCATCTCGCTTGCATTCGTGAAACTCGGGACTGGCGGGCCAAAGCCGTTCAACGACTACGCCTTCGTCGAGAATCGCGCCCTCGTTCCCAAAATCCTGAACTGAATCCCCAAACCACACACCCACGCAGTAAATCCAGCCACAACTCCTTCCACTCCGCACGATGGGCGACGTGTATCAACGTCGGCCATCGTGCCTTCCACCCAAAAACGGGAAATAGCGAAAGCCTTAGAGGTTACAATGGAGAACATCAAATGATTGCTGATTACACAACTTGGCTCGGCGACGTTCGTACAGCGCTCGCATCGATCAACATGCCAATGGATCAGTGGCAAAGCGCTTGGCGTTTTGACTTCGAGCGCGAATACAGAGCGGGTACGGGCGCAAATGTTGCCGCAGAAAGAGCCAATCGTTATTGGTGGCATGAGCAGAACAAGAGCATCGGCCAAAACTGCCTGAGAACACCGAATTGCTGGCTGCCCCGTAACCACAGCGGGGATTGCCAGCCAGTTAACGCTTAACAATCATCGGGCGCACTTCCAAAAGCGAGTACAACCCACTCTCCGACTCTTTCCACACAGCCCGATGGGCCGTGCATGAGGCAAGCCCCATCGTGTCTCTTGGCCACTGGATTTTCTTTGGAACAAATGAAACAAACGGAAATTTCCATTTGTAACTTTTGTTCCATTCGGAGAAGGCTGTGATCCCGGAACCGAACTTTCCCGCAAAGCCTAATGAATTCGTGGGCCGAAAGCTTCAGATTGAGGCATTCCGCAACGCCTTGAGGCAGGGAGTTGCAACCGGTAGAACCCCGTCATTCGCCGTCTTAGGGGAATGGGGCATCGGGAAAAGCAGTCTTCTCTTGAAATGTTCAGCCGTGTGCGACGAGCCAGAATTCAAGATGCTGGCCGTCCCGTTTTCAGTCTCAAAAGAGCTAGGCGACTATCGCCAATTTGCGGAAACCTTGTTGGACACCTTCAGTGACTGTGTTGCGCGTTCCCCGTCCGTCGAAGCTCGTATCCGACGGGAACTGCAAAATTGGAAGCTCAAGCGCGTGAACGTTGGCGCGTTCGCATTAGATAGGAACACACAACAATTCTTTCTTTCCTCTGGAACGGCAATTCTCAAACACGCGATTCAGGATGCTTGGCGTCGTTTTATTCGTCCCACTCAACTGAATGGCGTCGTCTTTCTTCTGGACGATCTCCACAACCTCAATACGCCGAGTCAGGATGGAATCGCACTGGCACTGCGCGATCAATTTCAGTCCTTCGCCATCGAAAACATCAATTGCAGCGTTTGCTTCTCCGCGCCCATGAACTACTTCTCAAATATCAGGAGCCTAGCCGAGCCTGCCGTTCGCTTCTACGACAAGGTGTATCTCGACACATTTTCCTTGGTAGAGACAGGTGAATACGTCAAAGCGGTCTTCCGCACGGCAGCAAATCATACCGAGCTTGCCCAATGGGTACACTCAAAAACGGGTGGCCATCCCTACTTCATAGCGTTTATCTGTCGCCAGTTGGCGGGCCTTGCACAGAGTGCTCCAACGCTAGAAGCCACACGCCACTGGCCCGAAATCTTTGAGCACCTCGAAAAGGAGAAATTCCGTGCCGATCTCGCCAACGTCACAGACCGCGAAGTGCAGCTTTTACGCGCAGTAGCGCGAAGCGACGAGGAAGGAGTCAACCTCAAGCAATTCGATCAACGATATGAGCGCGTGTACTTCAGCAGACTCACTGATAAAGGCTTGCTTATTCGAACCGGGCGCGGACGATACAAGCTGTACCACCCATTATTTCGACAATTCCTGCAACAGCGTGAATGAGATTCACCACGAACTGCGGAGCGCCGAAAAGCAACATGCGACAAGGTGCCGGGCCGCAGGCCCGGCACGGCGCTAATCCGCAGGGCGGACTCCTTTCCCTTAACCCATTTGCTCCTTATCCATTCCCGTTCGGGATTTTCCACCCTTGCCCATTCCATTTGAATTTCGCAATCGGAGTTCGCGATGGACAATACAGCGACAATTCCAAATCTCGGCTTTCCACCGACCGGAGACGTGCTTCTGAATGCTGAGGAAGTAGCGCAAATTCTGCGTGTTCCCAAGAGTTGGGTTTACAGCCACCTGCATGAGCTTCCTGCTATTAGGCTCGGTCGTTACGTGCGCTTTCGCCGCCGCGAGATTGAGCGCTTCCTGGAAGAGCGCTCAGGAGCTTGCCAGTGAGTCCGCTTCGTGCTACTCGTAGATCACGGTTGAAGCACCACGGAAGGAGAATCGTGGTGCGTGAGAAATACCAGAAACCCGAGGTGAAGGACCTCGGTACGAAGTGGAAGATGGTGTACTGGGACTACAGTTCGAGGCCGCGCCGCAAGCGCTCCAAGGTCTGGGCAAAGAGCACTGCGCCGAGCAAGCGGGACGCGCAGCGCTTGGCCGACCAGTTCATGGAGAGAGTGAACGCGCGGAACAACGAACCGGGTCTCTACCCGTCTGATGATGAAACCCTGGCCTCGCTGATCGTGAAGTGTCGCGAGAAAACGTGGCCCCATCTCAAGAACTCAACGCGGCAGCATTACGAGTTCTTGACCGACAAATACCTGTTGCCAGCCTGGGGAACGATGAAGCTCCGCAAAATGAACATCATCGAACTTCAGGATTTCTTCAACGCTTTTTACCCACGCCTTTCGCCAAAGTCGATCCGGCTGATGCACGCCTGCTTACGTGTTCACCTGAATCAAGCGAAGGTCTGGGGAATGGTTGAGAAGAACGCGGCAATTGGGGTGAAGCTGCCTCGGAGGAAGCAGCGCAAGCCTACGATCCTGTTGCCGTTGGCGACAATCGGCAAGCTGATCGAGCTTCTTCCCGAGCCCACCAAGAGCGTCGTCGTGCTGATCGTGTTCGGGTCTCTTCGCATCGGTGAAGTGCTGGCCCTGCGCTGGCGTCACATCCAAGCAGACCGAATTACTGTGGAAGAACGCGTCTACGAAGGCGAATTCGACGACGTAAAAACCGACGCCGGCGAGCGACAGGTACCGTTCGACCAGCGCGGGTTGATGAAGAGCGCCCTGATTGGACGATGGAACGCGAGCAAGCACCAGCAGCCGAACGATTTAGTGTTCTGCACGCGTAAAGGCAAGGGTAAAGGCGGTCCTTTGGGCAGGCGTAATCTGTTGCGCCACATCAAGGCGGCCGCTACCAAGCTGGGCCTCTCCGCTGCCGTTGATTTTCGGAGCTTCCGCACCATGCATTCCAGCCTCATGCTGAGGGAGGGTGCAAGGCCGGAGGTCGTCCGGGACAACATGGGCCACGCCAACATCGATGTGACCCAGAACGTTTACGGCAAGAGCTGGTGGGAAGAGCGAGTGGAAGCGGTCACGCGAGCGGTAGAAGCGGTGTCCGTCGCCACCGAGAACGCAGAGAAAGCAGAAGCCAAACCGGATCAGCCTAAATCCTTCAGCGACCAATGGGTGCCCCTTTGGGTGCCCCAGCAGGAAACCAAAGTTGCAAGTTGTTGAAGGTATTGGTCGGCTCTAGCAGACGATTTTAGGAAAAGATTCGCGCTGTGCTCGAATCAAGAAGGAAAGGAACACCCCGCAATTGGAAAGCCTGCCGAAGCGGTTACGGTTACTGCGATCTTTCTCGACTCGCACCAGAAGAAACTCGCGCCCTCGCGCTAACGAGCAAGTAGCCACCCGCGAGTCTTCTTCTAAACTGATTGAAGAGACCTGCCGCATTCCAGGCAGCACGTCTTTTTTCGTGAGGTGATCAGGCCGCAAAACGGGCACATCCGTTGCGATCTGAAATCTTTATTATTTGATTCGAAGATCGCTAGTGGTCTCTTTAGTGAGTTGGTTAGGAAGGTAAGGCATTTACGTAGCTGATTTTTGAACTGGCGAACATTAGTTTTGATAAATGTACCTGGCATATGCCTTCCTGATTGTTTTCACCGGCCTAACAGATTCAGGATGACAGATCACTCGATGAAACTCTGTGCTCTATTGCTCGGACCGGGCCGAACCGATCTTAAAAATCTGTTAACACACAAATTTCTGCTCGACTAGATCGTGAACGCGTACAACTTTTTCGACCATCGATCCGATGGAGTTGGGAAGATTGCGATCCTAACGTGATTCGACGAAGAAACGTGGCGTCTCTTGTCACTGTGCCGGAGTGCCTTCGGCAGCCGTATCCAGCCCCACCGACTTCAACTGATCCAGCGATATTAGAACGTCCTGCCAGAGAACCGGGGCTTTCTTCGTCTCGATCGGAACCGAGAGGTCGGAATAGAAGTTCAGGATATTGTCGCGCAACTCTACCGACGTTCGGTCGAACTTACGTTCTGACAATCGGCCGAGCAACTTAGCATAGCTTTCGTCGGCCAACGAATATTCCGCTGCTTTGGTCACCTGGCCAGTATCGAAATCACAATTGGGGAGAACGAGCGAATCAATGCGTACCTGTTCGAGAAAGGCCCGGTATTGATCAACGGTCGCGTTGATGCTCTTGATATATAGATCTTCCGTTTGCGGAGTCGGATTGTTGAAGGCCAATCCTTTTAGTGGTCCGATTTTCGGCATGAACCGCAGAAGAGTCGATAAGATACGCGTACCCCAACCAGGTTTCACGTAGTCTTTATCCCACTGCTTTTCGTAGTCAGAGCGGGAGAGCCGATAAAGGAACTTCTTCTTTGCGAAGTTTGGTGTTTCACGTATCAGTTCCTTCTTGTGGGTTTGCAGCGCAACCTGCGTCATTTGCGGAATCAATCGGCTCACCGCGAAACGATACGATCCTACTGCCATATCCTCATGGGTAAGCACGTCTTTGAGTTCTACTCCGTATATCACGGGAAAGACGCGTTCCAACAGAGATTTCGACACTTGGAACCCGATGAAATCATGATACTGCTGCGACGCGTAACGGTTCCGCGCGACCTGCACCGTGTCGAACCCAAACTCTGTTTTCAAGTGTGCTGTCTTGTCCTGAGCGTATCGAACGGATTTGCCAAACTTTGCTTGCAGCTTCGGGTACTCGATCGCAACCGCCTGGTTAACGGCCGGGTGACCGGCAATATCCGACGCATAGTGCGACAGAGCGCCCAGCGCGAAGGCGTACTCATCGGCGTCCTGGCTCTCAAGCAGCAACTCGCAAACAAAATCTCCGCTGCGAACGTAATGCACCAAGTCGCTGAATTCTTTGCTGCCGAACGGGTAATAGCCGAGATCCTGGATGACAGCGCCGCCGTACGCGTAGGAATGCGCCTCTCTTAACTGATCTTCCGACAATCCCGGAAATCGTTTGAGCAAGAGAGGCTGGATTTCACTGCTCCAAACCAAGTCAACGATTTCCTCGTGTGTCAGAACCGAGTACGCGATAGATCCTCCACTGCACATGAGGAGAACAAGAAGAAGCGCCACCACGCGGAGAGTGTGGAGGCGCCAACTTCTAGCTATGTCGCCGTGCAATATATCTCGAAAGTTCACGAATCAGATCCGTCCCAGAACAAGGAGAATGATCACGATCACGAGGACCAGTCCCACTCCTCCAGTCGGATAATATCCCCAGTTTCTACTATGCGACCATCTGGGTAATGCTCCCAAGAGGGCCAAGATTAAAATCACGACCAATATAGTTCCAAGCATGATTCACTCCTAACTTTCTGTCCCTGTTGGACATTCAACACAACTCCGCTAAAACGAGATATTGATGGCGATTCCTGTCGAGGGATATCTGCGGTTGTACAGGTAATAGCCGTTGTCAACGTAGTTGACGTAAACGTCGTCGGTGTCATACCAGTCATACGCCCAACTCTCGGGCCATGGATCAACAAGACTGAACCAATAGCCGTTGTACTGGAAACGTGGATATCCGCCGACAACCTGGAAAGGAAGGCCGTGGATGCGGAATCCATGGCTGGGCCCGAAGTATCCGTGGAACCGGTCATCGGGGATGCGATAGCCGTTGTAGCCACCGCGCTGTTGCCATGTACGGTGGTCCGATTGCCAGCTTCGCGCGCGATGCTGCTGCCACGCTGCTTGGTGGGCATGTTGCCGCTGGCTGTACTGCGGTTGTTCTTTCGCTTGATGCTGCTGATTTGGCGTCGGACGTTGTTGAGCACGCGCTTGTTTTTGATTCTGGTCTGGCCGAGGCTGAGTGTGCACTTGTTTCTGATTTTGAGCTGGGCGCTGCGCTTGCTGTGCTGGTTTGGGTTTTTGAGTTCGCGATTGTTGCGGTTGAGCATGCTGTTGTGCAGGCCGAGGTTGCTGATGTTCGCCTTGCTGCCCCTGCCTGGCATAGGCAGGAGCGGCGACTCCGAGGAGCAGAGCCAGAATGGCTGTGCTGGTGGTTCCTATTGCTTTCATGGATAGTACCTTTCTCATTGCCGACTGGGGTCCACGTGCGCTCAGCGCAAGCTTCCCGTTGTCGTATTAGCCGGACTTCCGATCGCTTCACCGGATACCAGCAGTTCAACTCTTCGGTTCTGCTGCCGGCCGGTGGAGTTATCGTTGGAGGCTACTGGCAGTGTTTCGCCGAAGCCCTTAGATGTGATCGAGTTCGTGGGAACTCCCTGTTGCACAAGGTAGTCACGCACGGAAGCGGCGCGGTTCTCGGAAAGCGCCTGATTCATTGCATCACTGCCGACGTTATCCGTATAGCCACCGACCACAATGTTGAGTCCTGGATACGCCAACAAAATGCCGGCGACCTTCGCCAGTTTTTCGCGCGTGCCAGATTTCAATGAGTATTTTCCGATGTCGAATAAAACATCGGACATGCTGACGATGAGCCCGCGCGCAGTGTCCCGAGTCTGGAGTACCAGATTCAACTGCGTGGACAGCCTGGCGCGCATGGCTGCTTTGTCGTTGTCCGATTGTTGCGCGGCTAAGCGAGATTGCTTGGCATCGGCCTGAGCCGCCGCCACTGCCGCGGCGGATGTTGCCTGGTTGGCGGCTAGATCAGCCTGCGCCTTGGCGGTATCAGACTGCGCTCTTGCGGTATCAGCCTGAGCAAGTTGCTTCTGCCAAGTAGCTTCATCCGCCCTACCTTGGGATTCCGCTTGTGCCTCTGCTGAAGTCCGGCGTTCGCTTGCCAAGCGCACTTCGTCCATTTTCTTTACTGCAATGGCGCGGGCATCTTCTGCGGTCTGCACGGCTTCGCGAGAGACTGCGATCAGCTGTTTCCTGGGTACGTTCTTGTCAATCGCATAGCCGTCGGCCTTTGCCATTAATTGCATTGCACGCTGATAGCTATCGCTGGCGTACTGCTCGGCTCCCTCGGATTGCGCAATGCGAACTGCGTTACGCGCTTCGAAGAACTCCAACGGCAACTTGCTGTTCAGGACCACCGGGTCGAAGTTGTAACCGGTGGGAATGTATCCGCCGCGTTCCAAAAAGTCGTGCTTGGTATTGAGCGCCTCGACTGTTCCCTTGGTGTCGGCACGGACCACATTTTCGAGGACCACTACGTTGCTGGGTTCCCGCACTGCGAAGTAAGGCTCCGCCGTGACGATCAGTGCGAATGCCTGCAAATCGGTGGTGACATCTACCTTGCTGCGACGGTTGTCGCCGACCAATATTTCGCCGAGGTTTACGGCACGGCCTTCCGGCGAGATTGCCCACAAGATGTAGGTGAGATACTCATTGCCAAAAGTATTAGGCTTTTCCAGATTGCCGAATTCCACTTCGATTTCGATGTAACCCTTCTTACTTTCTACTTTGGCTTCACCGTTGGCCGCAGGCATTAAATCCGTACCCGCAAAATCCATTTTCGTCGCTCCGCTGCGATGTTGATAGTTAACCGCCTGCACGGTGCGGCTAACGACATTCACTCGGAATATGGGCGTTGGATTCATGGGCTCGACGGCCATGGTTGTTGGAGAATTGGTTTGAGCGAATGCGCTCAAACTCAGGATGATTCCGGCTGCTAACAAGAACTTGCTTTTCAAAGTATCTCCTTGAGGCAGATGTCTGCCGTTCTACGTTGTTCTAATGCTCTTCGTGGTCGCATGGCAGGGCCTTTCGCCGTGGTCCATCAACTCCCAACGTGAATTCTGGAAAGCGAATGGAAGAGTCCAAAAATGTTGAGAATCCACAGGATCACGGCGATAACCACTACGCCATTCAGGATTGACTTGATGGATCCCTGCATGGGGATGAAGCGATTTACCAGCCACAGCAGGACTCCTACTACAACTAGTACTTCGAGAACTAGAATCAAAGGCATGATCTTTACCTTCTTTATTTCTTCCGGGACAATCCTCTGCTCGCCTGGAAGTTTTGCTGGCTTCCTGTTCGAGATAAGGCTCGAATCGTGATTCGCCACGAGGTCCCGCGGCATCCACACGGATAAAGAATTCCAATTGGCTGGATGTTGGTCGTTCGTGTTGACGGCGGCCCCGACCTAAGTAAAGAGATCTATGAGTCGGCGGTCGCCGCTCTGTTCCACACACTCAGGAGTAAACAATGACACATGTAGATTTTCGTGTCTGAGCTATATCGCTCAACTCTGCTGCTGGTGTCTATGTCCGATCAGGACACATCGATGCGTGCTTACCTCACAGCACATGCTGCTGACCGAGCACAAGGTTAATGTAAAGCTTATAGGAGGTCAGCCCCGTTGCGCTGGCGACGCTACGGAGAGCGAAAAGTCGATGATGTATCGGACTGTGCTGAGACAGAAAATACAAGGCGTCTCCGCGACCTCGGGATTGATGGCTTCCGACACATGCAACGGAAATGACCGCAAGCACTGCGCACAGGTCAGTACAACGTAAGGCTTCCCCGTTGAATCCTTCCCATTTCGCGGAATCCAAACCGGAGCTGCCTTCGCCCGATGCGCTATTCGGCGCGATGAAGACGTCTGGAGGACGTCGGCGACGACTTGTAAGAGCGTCCCGGGATCCGTTCCTCCCCCTTTAGCATAGAAAGCGTCGGCAATCACCCCCCCGGGGATAGCTTCGCCGTTGTCGTAAGCGCCACTCATGGCGACGACCAATATCTCCGGAAATCTGCGGCGAATCACCGAGAGAAATTCGAATCCCGACATCTGCGGCATGTTGAGGTCGGAAACGATCAAGGCGGGAATAGTGTCTCGCAGTTGCAGAAGCGCATCGAATCCGTTTTCGGCCGTGCTGACTTCGTATCCTGCAGACTTAAGCAACATGGTGACCGTAGTTCGAATGCTGGCCTCGTCGTCGACCACTAGGATCTTGTGCGCGAATTTGCTGGGCATAGAGAACGCCTTTTTATAGGTAGTACGAGTCATCTGTTGGGTAAAGACTACGCAATCTCAAAGATTTCTCCGCACTTGTATGAAAGAGGACACCCTCCGGAGACTTGACCTTAGGGAATGCACTAGTCGTGCAGGATGATGTTGAGAAGCGAACTGTGTACATCCATTGAGTTGCTGTTGTAATCAATAAACCCCAGTTTGCGGAAACGGTTCATGAAGAAACTGACCCGCGACCGAGTAGTGCCAACCATTGCGGCCAAGGTTTCCTGGCTGATCTTTGGAATCATCGTTTCGGGTTGGCCAGGCTTACCAAAGTGAGCCAGCAGCAGGAGAATCCGGGCTAGGCGCTTCTCGCTGGAATTGAACAACTGGTCGACCAGGTCTTCCTGGATGCGCGCATTACGCGTGAGCAGAAATGCGACAAACAAGTCGGACAAAGCGTGCTGCTGGTGAAGTGCGTGCACCATCTCCGCTTTGTTGATCCTAAGAAGCGTGCACGGAGTAATCGCCGTTGCGGTGGCAATACGTGTCGGGTGAGCAGAAATGATGCAGTCTTCTCCCACAAACTCTCCCGGTCCCAGCAGAGCGATGTTCGCTTCCTTGCCACTGTGGGAGACGACGGTGAGCTTCACCCGGCCTTTCTGAATATAGAAGACGGCGGCGGCAGGGTCGCCTTGTGAAAATGCGCGTCCCTTTGCTGCCAACTCGATGATCGTCTTGCCGACTCCGGACTCCTCCAGAAAGGCTTCCGGATCAAAATGGACATTCAACGTTTCGCGCTTAACTACAGCAATTTTGGAAATCGGCTTGCGCCCAACCGCAGGCACTCGGAAAGTCGGGGCCCGAACGCTTGCGGCAATGGATCTCGTGCTCATGGTGTGCTAGTTCTCTCAATGATTGCCGGTTGGTTGGGTTGGTTTGCCTCGGTAAGCCACTTGCTGCGACGCTTGGTAAATAGTGTGCCGCACACATATGGGCAGCGGTATCGGGGAGGTTGCTTGAAATGGAGGGTCTTGTCGGGGGAATCCCCGACAAGATGCCGTTCAGACTCCGAGCCGAGCGGTTCAGGTCTCCAGCGATTCTGCGGTCAATAGACCCATTCGGACTGCATAGCGAACCACCTCACTGCGCGACCGAAGCCCGAGTTTGTTGGCGATACGAGCACGATAAGTTTCCACGGTCTTGATGCCGACAAAAATCCGCTTGGCGATTTGTTGACTGCTGTATCCCTGCGCCACAAGGATGAGCACCTGCCACTCACGGTCGCTGAGGATGTCGACCGGCCGCACGCAACCGGCTTTTGTGCCTCTCTTGGCGAGCACGTCCTGGACAAGAATGTTGGTCAGACTCGGGTCCACGAAGGTCCCTCCGCGATGCACTGCTCGTATGGCTGCAAGCAGCTCTGAATCTACGCTCTGTTTCAACAGGTAGCCAGCCGCTCCGGCAGCCAACATCGATCGTAAATATGCAGCATCATCGTGCATCGTGAGGACGAGCACCCGAATCTTGCGACATTTTCGCTCTATCTCCTGAAGCGCCTTCATGCCCCCGCCTCCGGGCATGGCGAGGTCGAGCAATGCCACATCCGGTCTCGTTTCCAGTGCCGCTTGAACGGCCTTTTCTCCATTGGGGGCTTCGGAGACAACTTCCATATCGGCTTGGGCATTGATCAGCATTTTTAGTCCTGCGCGGAGAATGGCGTGATCATCCGCGATCATGATCCGGATCTTCGGCGTTCGCACCGGCATTCAAATCTCTCCCTCAGAGGACTGAATCTCCCGGTCGTGAAGTGGGATTTGCACCAGAACTCTGGTTCCCTTAGCCTGGGATGTAAAATCGACCGTTCCGCCCAACATGACGGCTCTCTCACGCATGCTCTGAATGCCCAATCGATGCGAGGAGGCAGTCACCGCTTCAGCGTCAAAGCCACGTCCGTCATCGGTCACGGTCACTTTCAGGACCGTGCCCGAACGCGAGAATGCGATGCCGATCTTTCCAGCTCCCGAGTGTCTTGCGACGTTGTTCAGAGCTTCCTGGAGAATACGATATAACCCGAGCTGAGCTGCTTGCGACAGGTTGCTGGAATCAAGTCCACGCAGTGTGAGATGGACAGTTATCTTGTGGGTCTCTGAGTACTCAGACACGTATCGACTCAGCGCAACACCCAGTCCGTGGTCGTCCAGCACCGCTGGGTGAAGCCCGCGGGCAAGTCGTCCGATCTCTTCCATCGCTTGAACAGCGATTTTTCGTAACCCATGTCCCTGTGCCTTAGCATCTGCTATCTTCGCGCAGTCTTCCAGGTTGCGCAGGCCAACCAAAAGAGACGTCAGCAACTGGCTGGCTTCGTCATGCAATTCGCGCGCTATCCGGCGTCTCTCCTCTTCTTGCGCCGTAATCGTGCGTTGCAGGAAAAATCGGTGTATTGTTTCTGCCTGCTTGATTTCTGCGGCCTGCCTTCGCTTCTGTTCGCGCAGATCGGTGATCACCATGCCCAGCGCTTGGCCCTTGTATCCCTGAAAGCGGTTCAGCGATAAGTAGACCGGAACTAAGCTTCCATTCCTGCAACGCAGATTGAATTCACCTTTCGCACTCCCTTTTTGGGCCTCTGCCAGCAGAGCTTCAAGGCTGTCACGCTCGGTTTTCACGACCAGAGACTGAACCAAACGTCCAATGACTTTATCCGGAGGCCGGTGAATCAGTTCTGCCAGCCTGCCATTGCAGTAGAGCACGACGCCATTGCGGGACACAGTGGCCGCGCCTTCGCTCATGGCCTCCACCAGAATGCGATAAGCGGACTCTCCCCCGGCCAGAGTAACCGCCCGCGCTCCCCGGCGACCGGAAACCATCAGCGCGTCAACTTCACCGGACCGTATGGCGCACAGGGTTTCTTCCGCTGTTTTCAAGCGAGCGAGCAGCTTTGCTTTCTGATTCAGTGACGCGAATGACGCCGGCTTGCGTGAAGGTGATGCGACGCTTCTGTGCGCTTTCTTGGGCACACCGGCCTTGCCGAGTGGCCCTCGTTGAAGGACTCGACTGGCGGAACGCACTCGCTTGCTAGACATCGGCGATGGAAATCCTTACTTCAGCGCACCGGTTGAAGATCCAACCCGACAAAAACACTCTCGGTCCTGGAGAGGTTCCCGATGATTTTCTTGACCGGCGGCGGGAGCTTCCGCACCAGAGTTGGAATAGCGATGATCTGATCGCCCTTTGCCAGTTGCGGCTTCTTCAACAAGTCAATGACTTCGATTCGGTACTTGCCCTTCAGTTTGTCCTCGCAAATCTTCTTGAGGTTGGCCATTGCCACAATCGAATTAGGGGTCTGGCCGGCGATGTAAAGCCGCAAGCGCCAATAGTCATTCGGGCTGCTCTTGGCGGGACGGCTCTTCATGGCTGCACTCTTCTTCATATCGACGCTCGTGTCCAAATGGGAGAACTGCTATTCTTCGACGGCACGATGGCCGGCAACGGCTGTGGCCGCTGCGGCGTCCTTCAGCGCCATGCCCAATTCGATACCACGGTGACTCACAATCAGCTCGCGCACTTCACGAGAATGTGCCATGCCGCGGGACTTGAGAACGAAAAGCTCGCGCGTCGGCCGTCCATTGGGTTTGCTATCCCGCAACACAATCCACGTGTCCATGAGAGAGGAGACGGCGGCTGCGGTTCTCTCCTGGGGGTCTCCCGCGAATGTCAAGTTTGTGAACATCGATGTAATCTGTTCCACCTTGAGAAAATCGACCAATCGCATAAGCATCGACTTAACGTCATACGTACCCGCAGCCGAAACCAGATTCGTGATGGGATCGATGACCACGATACTCGGTCGTAGCTTGTCGATCAATTTGTGAATAGCGGCCAAGTGTCCTTCCAGGCCGATGCTGGTTGGCCGCATCGCGTGGACGTGCAACAAGCGTTTTTTTACCCACCGCTCCAAGTCAAGACCGACCGAGCGCATGTTACGGAGAATCTGGCTGGGAGACTCCTCGAAAGAGAAATACAGGCAATTCTCGCCACGCTCGCAGGCAGCACTGGTGAAGTTCGCCGCCAGGCTGGATTTCCCGGTTCCCGCCGTACCCGACACCAGCACACTGCTTCCACGGAAGAACCCCTTACCCTCCATCATCCCGTCCAATGTGGGAATCCCCGTGGAAACGCGGTCGGTCGGTGCTTTGTGAGCAAGTGCCAGGGAGGTGATCGGCACCACAGAGATACCTTCACGATCAATCAGGAACGGATACTCATCGGTGCCGTGAAGAGTGCCCCGATACTTGACGATGCGCAGCCGCCGCGTGGAAATCTGTTCCGTTACCCGGTGGTCCAGCGCGATCACGCAGTCGGCGACGTACTCCTCCAGCCCGTGACGTGTCAACGTGTGCTCTCCCGCTTCCCCGGTAACGACAGCGGTGAGTTTGTGGTCCTCCAGCCAATGGAACAGCCGGCGCAGTTCCGCTCGCAGAATCGTTGAGTCAGTCAATCCGGAAAAGAGCGCCTCGATACTATCCAGGACGACACGCTTTGCCTTGATCGCTTTAACCGCGTGAGCCAAACGGATGAACAGGCCCTCGAGGTTGTATTCTCCCGTCTCTGCAATCTCGGTTCGCTCAACGGCAACGTAGTCCACCAATAACCTCTTGCGTTTGGTAAGCTCATGCAAATCAAAACCCAGCGATGCAATGTTGGCCGCCAGCTTCTTCTCGGTTTCTTCGAAGTCCATGCATACGCCAGGCTCGCCGTATCGAACCGCGCCGTGTACCAGGAATTCCATCGCGAGTAAGCTCTTTCCACATCCTGCGCTGCCACACACGAGCGTGACACGGCCTTTCGGCAGACCTCCCCCTGTGACTTCATCGAGTCCTTGAATTCCTGTCGGGACTTTGGTCAGCGAGGGGCGAACTATCTTCGGCTTGGCGCGTGGCATAGCAGCACTCTCAACTCCCTTATGCCGGGTATTGAACCTAGATTAGCCCCTCTTATACCATGTCCTTGGTCTGATACGAAGGCGCTGAGATAAAAGAAGTACCGTTTCGGAACTCTTCGCTCCTGTCAGGAATCGATCCGGCGATTCGCATGGGATCACGGTGACCCGACCAACGATCTCGGCATCCTGTGAGCGGGCGCAGGATGCCAAGCAACTGCGTGACGAGAACACGCGGCTTCTCCGAACAACGCTTTTTGATGGAGGCATCGGCCAAACCTGGTTGCTTAATTTCGATTGTTCGAAGGATGGATTAGCGAGGGTCCGCGACTATGACTAGATTGAGTGAGGGCGTGCCAGATGAGTAGCGACTACGTTCGGACGGCAGCAGGCCTCTGCTCGCTTGGCAATCTAGCAATCTTGAAATCGTTAGCCAAAGTGAATCCCTTACGGAAGAGTCCGCCCTCCCAGCTCTAAACCTCCTGACGAAATCAGATTAGTTCAAGGCAGAAGTGCTAACTGCGAGAGAGAAGCGCGACCCTCAACGGTCGCGTAGTCTACTCTTTGTCCTCACTGCGGGAGCACTAATCCGGAGGTGCATTAGGTTGTAGCCGAAAGGTTTAGGCGACCAACGACCGGTTGAACCCTTGATAGTTGGTGGCTACGCTCGCTCGGCATTCAGTATCTCTTCGTTCTTCTTTCGGCGGATAGACTTGAATCAACCCATGCTTATCGGGGAGCTTTGCGAACGCGCCCTCCTCCCCCATCAAATATTGCAATGTACGCGCGAAGGCTGCGGAGTAATAGTTGTTACTGAAACGTAAGCCAATGGTATGAAACCACAAAGGGCGCAACCAGAACTCACAGACAAGATTCCAGTAGCCTCTGACTGTGGACGCCCATATCAACATAAAATCAAGCGAACCGTCGTGTCCGGTTTGATATTCAATGTGAATCAAGCCTGATTTTGAATCCGGCATCAGTTCATCCCAGTTCTGGGCGACGGCAGATTGCAAGGCGCAGTCGAGCTGTGCCGTTGGTTTCGATAGCGACTCTGAGATAGGCGTCATATTTCCTCCCCTAAGCTGCGCGTACAGTCCATGTTCCTTGTTGTGCGGACGAAGCATACAAAACCAACTCGGCTCGGGTATGACAACCGAGCGAACGCAACAGCCACGAAGTGCAACCGCGGACGACGTCCTCATTTAGACGCAGCTTGTCGGCGATGGCAACATCGCTCAGACCTTCGCCAGCCAGAATATAAATAGGACCGAGGACGCCCAATTTTTCCCAATGACAACGCATGACATACCTCATTCATTTTGTCAGACTCAATTCGTCGGCTTCCGCCGGCTTTTTTTAGAAACAGGCTTTCGCACCTCAGCAGCGCTACTCCAGTTTCGATCGAATGCTCCTTGCAGCAAGCGGAGGGGCGGTGCTACGAAGAGCTCGTACAGCAGAGACCTGAGAGGATGCTCCATTAACAGGGAGAAGCTATAAACTTAATGAGCCCTCCGCCTCCATTTCAACGATGTCTTGAGGCAGGCTAGATTGACGAACGTTGGGACAGCCCTCGTCATCCATGCGCAGCCAAGCTTCTTCATCGCGGCGTCGCTCCGCACGTCGTTCGCCGAATCGGCTGCCATCGCTATGTTCAGCCCTGTCGGACGCGGCTTTCATGATCGCCATCCTTCGCCAGCACTCGCGAAGCAATGCAACAAACGAATTGTTCATAACCGATCTTTTGAAAGTGGACATCGAACCCTCCTCGATGTTGCGTTTGTTACGTCCGATCCGGGACCGTCCTACTATTAGGTTATTCACTGAACATGAGAATTTCTGAGCAATACTGCTCAGCATGGCCACAGTCATGGGCGGTTAATTAGAAGGGAATGCTACGTCTGCTCCTGGAGGAGAAAAGTGCGCAGTTCCCTGTGCACCTGCAAGCTGCCGTTATAGCTGATCAATCCCAATTTTCGAAATCGGTTCATGAAGTAACTCACTCTGGAGCGCGTTGTTCCAACCATCTCTGCAAGCGTCTCCTGGCTTACCTTAAGGAGGACCGGCTCTGGGTTCGATTGCAGTCCGAAACCAGCCAGCATCAACAAAATTCTGGCTAATCGTTTTTCGCTGGAGTTGAAGATTTGATCTACAAATTCCTCTTCGATTCGGCCAATTCGGGAGAGCAGATACGAAATAAACAGTTTTGCAAAGGCGGGCTCCTGGTGAATGGTGCGAACCATGGCCGCCCTTTTTACGCGGGAGATCGTCGAGGTGTGAATCGCTGTTGCGGTAGATACCCGTAGCGAATCCTTGGCGAGACAACTCTCCCCAAAAAAGTCGCCGTGCCGCAAGATGGCGATTACAGCTTTTTTCCCATGCTTGGACTCGACCGTTAGTTTTACATTGCCAGACCGGACGTAATACATGGCATCAGCTTTGTCGCCCTGCGAGAAGATCGACTGTCGATTTCGGTAATCTTGTGTGGTCGCTTGGGTCTTAACCCTCTTAAACAAATCTTGAGGATCGAAAGCAACCGAAGTTTGCCCGACCATAGTTGGCTCTTGGAGCGACAAAGTTCCAATCCGTATGTCAAGCCTAGAAGTCGAACGATCGTTGCGCTGGTCAAAAAAGCTCACCTGAACACAAAAATTTCAGCTAGCCAGCGAGCCTCGATCCTTGAGCGGCGGCACGATCGCTTCTTCGAAGAGCGTCTGACGACGCCGATGCAACACGCTTGATTTCTCCTTCCAGCACCCCTAGCAATTCCGTCCCATTTGTGCTGAAGTCACCTTCGTTCTTCAACCGGAATAGGGATAGCAAGGCTTCCTGAAGCGGATTGTTGATATGGTGAGCCATCGCCTTGGTCACGTTGATAGCAGCAGAAATCTTCTCTGCTTTCTCTGTCTTCTGCTTCAGGTAAATCGCTCCGAACGTAAAGGCTGCGAGGCTGCCCATCACTCGCACGTCGTGGAGGTCAAAGCTGCGGCGATCACTGTGTGAAACCACCCAGATCGTCCCCATTGGACCACCCTGAACTCCCCATGGAAGAAGCAATGCCTCCACAAATGGCAGAGGGGCATCGTTGAAGTATGGGTAAGCGCGTGCCAGGTCGCGCATTAACGTCGGCTGATTGTGATCCACACATATACCGCACGGACTGAAATCTCTAGGAGTAGTACCACCTGCCCAGTCCTTCAAATCGCCTGCCATCGTGATCCAGCGAAAGACCGCTCTTCCTTCAGCGTCAGTGGACTCCATGCTTATCCCTACCGTGTCTGCCTGGCAGAGCCTTCGGGCTACTTCCACCAATCGATCAAGAAATCGGTTCGGATCCGAAATAAGGCATTGCGCTAGTTCGTGGAAGGCTTCGTTCTCTTCTTTCGGATTTGCGACCCGGCACGGGCGATAAACAAGTTGTGAGGTGAAAATAACCGCCGAAGGAGAAAACGTAGAAGCGCTGTTCCGTTCCTTTTCCATGATCAACCTTCTAATCTGAAAATGCAGAAACTTTTCCGCGGAGAGTGCCGACTTTCATCGTGAGACTACGGAATTGGCGGCGGGAAAACTGGTCAAAACAGAACAGGTGTGCCCAAAACTTTCACAGGGCCGTTTGTGCCCCAAGGCGTGGGGAAAACCTTTGGACGCATTTAGCATGCCGGCGGCGACTACGCAGTGTCTTCGAGGATCACTCCGCGACTGGTTCCTTTGTCGGGGCTCTGGCAGTTCCCGCAACTTGCAATGTGATGTCGCAGCGCTTTTCGGGCGTGATCAGTATCTCGACGCAACAAGACTAAGACTTGCCCATCTGGATGGCCCTCACCAGTGCGTGTGGCTGCAAGGCTGCGTCGATCGACAAGCATCCTCAGTTCACGTGCCATCGAAGCCAGGGCGATGGTCCGTAGACGTTCGGCTAGTTTACATTCCATATCCGCGCCTTCCTGCAACGCTCGGATCACCAAGGAGCGGTTTCGCTGAGAAGGAGAGGATCGCTGAGGTCTCATCCTCCCTGACGTCGAAAACAGAATAGAGCCTGGTAATCTCCAGCAGCGTTCGGACCTTCTTTGTTAGGTTGAGCAACTTCAACTCGCCTCCGGACTTGCGAAGGCCCGTGAACGCAGCAACAAGTTCGCCAATTCCGGAGCTATCTATATAGGGAACCTCGCGCAGATTCAGCAGGACCATTTTGTACCCTTGGGCCACCAGGCCGCCGATAGCACTCTTGAAAACGGCGATATCGTCGCCGAGGGTGATGCGGCCGTCCATATCGAGAATGGTTACGCCATCAACAGCGCGAAAATTGATCTTCACAATAGCTGCAGCTTTCCTTTTAGGTTAGTCATGGATTCACAGCGAAGGCTCCTTCACTACTTGCCCCGGTCGCTTGTCTTTTCTTTGGCGAGCTTACGGCGAGGGAAAAGTCAATGACGTATCGGACCGGGTTTGCACAGAACAGGCAGGGTGCTTCCTGTATTTCCTGTATGTCTTCAAGCAGGACACTCAGTGGAAACGAACGGAGGCACTGCGTGCAGGCCAGCACAATGAAGGGCACTCCTTGCGAATCTTTACCATTACTTGGTTTCCACACCGGAGCCGATTGGCGATGGTGATTAATCGACTGCTGCTTCGAGGTCCGAATCAATTCAGCGACAATGCGCAGGAGTTCTTCTGGCCGACCGCGGCCCTTGGCGTAACACGCATCGGCGATGATACCGCCGGGTACGTGGTCGCCCGACTCGTACGCTCCACTGATCGCGACGATCGGAATTTCTGGAAAGCGGCGGCGAACAACCGAAAGGAACTCGAATCCTGACATGCGCGGCATATTGAGGTCAGAGATCACGATATCCGGTGTCACCCTGTTGAGTTGCAAAATGGCATCCAAGGCCATCCGCGGCAGTACTGACGTCATATCCTGTGGCCCTCAGCAACAATGCAATGTTTTCGCGAACGGCTGCTTCATCGTCGACAAGAAGGATCAGGTGCTTTGGGGCGTTGTTCATAACACATTTCCAGAAAACCGGATTTTGGAGGGTCGATCTTCCACGAGATTGCCTTTGTGGAGCCATGACTTTCAAGTGAGCGCTACACCCCACCACTTTTCAATAATTCCACGTTCGAAAACACTCGCCTGTTCAATATTGACCAGTTAGTAAGTTTTTATCCGGGGGTACGCTTCGCAGATGTTCGGCGTTCTCGATTCAGGGTTAACGGGTGAGCAATCGTGATCAGACCCCTGAACTGGCCACCTGTTATACGTTGATGCAGATGAATATGTCGCCTTGCACGATGTCGCCTACAGAATGTGGCTGCGTGTCGTTTGATTGCTGATGGTTTCGTCGGTAGTGCGCCGACGCTTCCTTTGGCATTTCCTCAACAGATCAACAGAAGGATCGGAGTTCCAAGTGAAAATCAATTTGCGACCAACAATATGGATGACTGCCCTGGCAGTCGCCATCGCCGTGTTCGGAATACCGCAGCTCGCCGTCGCGTTTCAGTCACAGTCGGGCTATGACCATGGCCAAGGACACAAAAAGAACAATGACAACAACTCTGCAAGCAACCACAATTACCAGCGTGGGCTAAGCGACGGCCAGTCGGATGGGGCGAATGGTCGAGCGCACCAGTATCGAATTCACCCGGACAACGATGCCGATGGGCGCGCTTATGAAAACGGTTACGACGAAGGCTACCAAAACAGCAACCGTCGCAGTGCCTCCGATTGGGACCGTGATCGGCAGGGTAGCTATGAACAAAACCAAAGTCCCGGCTACCAGATGGGATTCAGGGACGGGAGTACCGACGGTCGCAATGACCGTCATGCAGGTCGCAAATTGAAGTACGGTGCCGGGTACCAGCATCCCGACCGCGGTTACAACTCCACCTACGGCAACAAGCAAGCCTACGAGCAGCAGTATCGCAAGGCCTACCAACAGGGCTACAAGCAAAGCTACGACGGGCGCGGAACCTATCGAGATGGATATTGGCAGTATGGGAATGAACAAAGTCGAAGTCCCGGCTATCAGATGGGATTCAGGGATGGCAGCACTGACGGTCAGAACGACCGCAACGCTGGTCGCGCCTTGAAATACGGTCTCGGATACGAGCACCCAGACCGCGGTTACAACTCCAGCTATGGGGACAAGAAGGCTTACGAACAACAATACCGCGAGGCCTACCAACAGGCTTACCAGCAGAGCTACAGTGGGCGCGGTCACAACGATGGCAGATAGAGGAATGCACCCGGGCGGATGGTCAGCCTAGACATGGCCATCTGCCCGGCAGTCCACCTGAAGCTGCACCTGCGAATAGCTGGTGGACGAGCCACCATCAAAAATAAGCGCAACCCTCACATGCGAAAGCTGATCAATAATGACCAGTATTCGAAATCCCAACAGTCGATACTTACTATGCCCACCGGGTGACAGCACGTGATGAGTGACAGCACGCGATCGCAGCGCTTGTGAAGTGTACACATGAATTGAGGCTCAACATGCTGTTGGAATGGATTCTTGGAATGGCTTCTCTCGACAGTCTGTTCGGATATTCAGCCCGCGAGTGTGCGGCAACATTGCTTGCTGTGTGGGCAGTGGCCATCGGCGTTTTTGTTTGCTCCAAGTCTGCCGAAAAATTGATTTGGATTCCGGTACTTCTTGGCATCGCTGGCGTGCTCGGATCAATTGTTGTGCTTGCTATCCCTGCGAAATTTACTCTGGAGGCAAACGTGGTCACCCTGGCCTTGTTCATCGTCTCATTCGGAATGTTGAAGAAGCGCCACCCGGCGACTGCAGTTGTGCGAACCCGTAGGTGAAGAGCTTGCCATGAAAACGTATCTCAAGAATTATTGGATCGTGCCCATTTCTTTCGGCCACTACTTTTGTTTGGATTTCTGCTGCCTGCTACTGTTGATGCTCGTAACGCTGTGGCCTGCAAGCGCCCAGCAACCGAGCACCCCGCCTTATGCAGATGCTGTTCCGCTCAGCGCAGAGCAAGTGGTACACAACCTCGTCCAAATGAATCTTCATCGCGCACAAGCGCTCGACGGATTCCAGGGGACAAGGATCTATCGGGCTGAGTACCGGGGATTTCCAGGTGATCGAAGCGCCGAGATGATAGTGAATGTCAGCTACGTGTCGCCCGCAACGAAGGAATTCAAGATTCGCTCTGCAACTGGATCCAAGCTAATCATCGACAAGGTATTCATGAAGTTATTGGAGGCTGAAAAAGAAGCCCTTGATTCGGAAATGCAGCGACGCTCCGCTCTCACTGAAGATAACTATAGGTTCACTCTGATTGGGCTCGAAGCCGGGCTCTCCGGTTCGACGTACATGCTTCAAGTAGAGCCTCTCAGAAAGGACAAATACCTTTATCGTGGCCGAATCTGGGTTGATGCCGTGGACTTTGCAGTAGTGCGATTGGAGGCAGTGCCTGCAAGAAATCCTTCCTTCTGGACCAGGAGGTCAGAAATCGTGCAGCTTTATAGCAAGTTCGGTGACTTTTGGCTACCCGCTTCCAATCACAGCATCAGCACTATCCGGCTTGGAGGTCACGCGGACTTGACCATCGGTTACACGGATTATGAAATCACAGGCACCACTAGGGTCAGCAGCTTGCCGATGCACCGATCGTCTTCCCACATGGGAGCCGTTCGTGCGCAGGAGTAATGTCTCTGCGCAGACGAGCAATCGAATCCGCCTGAAAGGAGACTCGGAGCATGGCAGACACAGGTGAAAACCAGCAGATAATCGGACGTGCAAACGCTAACGCAGCAGAGATGGTTCGCGCGTCACAAAAGTTGGTTGCTAAGAAACGGTCAACTGCAAGAGCGAGCAATGATGTGTTTAGGGATAAGGCGAAGGGTTCTCGGCGAAAGATGAGAGAGAGCAAACAACAAAGCCCCAGCACGGATCCGAAAGCGTCGAGGACGAGGCTATTTGCGTCGCTTAGTCATGAAGCACGACGCTCACAAGTGAACTGTGAACGTGCATGCCCCCGCCGTTGTAGTCAATGAAGCCCAGATCCCTGAACCGATTCAGAAAGAAACTGACCCTCGATCGGGTCGTCCCGATCATTTCGGCTAGTGTTTCCTGGCTCATCTTCGCGATAATCGGTATCGGTTTGGATTCCTGGCCAAAGTTCGCAAGTAGCAGGAGGAGGCGGGCAAGCCGTTTTTCGCTGGAATTGAAAAGGTGGTCCACAAGGTCAGCTTCCATGCGAATATTCCGAGAAAGCAGGTAAGCTAGAAAGCGCTCGGCAAATTCCGGTTCTTTATGGAGCAAGCCTAACATTACCGGCTTCTCCACTCGGATAATGGTGCTGCGCTGGACGGATCTCGCGGTGGACATGCGAACGGGTTGGCCGGCCAGACACCCCTCGCCAAAGAAGCTGCTTTCTTGGAGGATCGCAACAACGGCTTCCTTACCACGCTTCGATACAACTGTGAGCTTCACTTTGCCGCTCTGGATGTAGAATACCGAATCCGCTGCATCGCCTTGCGAAAAGACGGTCTCATCACCTTGATACTCCTGACTGGTTTTTCCAGCCCTGAGCTTTGTCAGGACGAGGCTGGGATCGAATGCAACGCTCCGTTCAGGCAACGCGAAAGCCGCTGGACTGGGCACCATTTCGCGAGTTGCTGCCGGGTGAACTGCGGTGCGGCTAGCCGAAGACTTCCGGCGCTTGCGAACAGCGCTGTGTCTGGTCGCCATAGAAATCTCCCACGCCAGCGAGCACAAAAACTCGCCTAGTACTTAAATTCTAACGCATTGCGAAACTCTTGATTGAGCACTATTGCTCAGAATTATTTCTGTGATCCAACTAAGGTGAGAAATACCCTTGTGAATGCGCTCGAAAGGTAAGAAGCGCTGCACAGGGGCAGAAAAAGGTGCGAGATTTGAAGAAGCTTATGTTGTTAGTTGCATTGCTGAGTATGGCTGGCCTGAGTTGGGCGGACACAGATCGCGAGTCATCGACTGATCGTCTAGACAAGGCAGGCAAAGTTCTCCAGGAAATTATGGCTGCGCCGGATAGCGGCATCCCGGAAGAGGTGCTGGAACATGCAAGGTGCATAGCCGTGGTACCGCACATGATTAAGGGTGGTTTTGTGTTTGGCGGGCAGAACGGCAGAGGCGTAGCTACATGCCGAACCGCGTCCGGATGGAGCGCACCAGCATTCTTTGCCATCACTGGCGGTAGCTGGGGATTGCAGATCGGTCTCGAGGGTGTGGATCTGGTGATGATTATTCAGAATGAAAAAGGGATGCAGCGGTTGTTAGCCAGCAAATTCCAACTGGGAGCAGATGCGTCGGCTGCGGCTGGGCCAGTAGGTCGTCATGCGTCAGCCGAAACCAACTGGAAGCTGGAAACCGAGATACTGACCTACTCGCGAGCCAAAGGCGCTTTTGCTGGGCTTACCGTGAACGGCGCTTCGATTCGTCGAGATGACGATTCCATGAAGGCAATTTATGGGCGTCATGTAACGACCAAGTCCGTTTTGCTGGGCAAAGTTGCGGTACCTGCCGTAGCTCAAACGTTCCTCGATGCAGTGCGCGGCGCCAAGGCGCAGGCCGTAGCTGAGGCTGGAAAAGACTAGTTCACTTCGAAATGCGCTAGGCACCCGAGGAAATGTCAGGCCTCGGGTGCTCACGTTGTGCAGAAGGTAAGCGAATATGCTTTGGACGATCCCAATTCTCCTCTGATCTTACTTGGGTTAGGCCTACATGGGGCGGCTTGATCCACTACTGTTTGTCTTTGCGCTTGTAGCCCTAACTTCAACCTGATAACTGGACGCCGCAAGCGACGTAAGGGAGGGCGTAGTTGTTCGCAGCAGGAAGTTCCTCTGTGTGGACTCACCCTTGTTTCATCGTTCGTTGTAGGTGCGATCAGTCGCGGCAACGAAACAAAACTAGGATCAGCCTTTGTCGGCCTCAAACGATTCCCTCTCCACCGTAACAACAATTTTTTCACGGCGGCGGGCGCTCCTCGATTGTGACCCCTTAAAGGAAGGCATCAAATGACAACAAGAGAACAAATGACAAGGGAAGAAACGGAATTTCGCAAAAGCGTCGGATTCACGCATACCCTGCCGCCGAATGTAATAACGGCCCTATTCGCGTGTCCAACATGCAACTGGCCTATAGTCACCTCGATGTTCACAGAGAAGAGCAAGGGGGTCAGCCTTCATGAAGCGGTTTTTGAGTTGGTGTGCGGAGGATGCAAATGGAGCGGCGCAATGCTGGGGCGCGACCTTGTAGATAGCATGGTTAACGACTGGACAAGTCACAAGGTCCTCATTTCCCCTATCACAAACACAGGAGAAACGAATGTTGTTACAAGAAAGAGCATCGCTTGCCAGCCCACTGGCTCGACTTAAGGTACTCAAGCCACGGTTAGAAAAAAACTTGGCAACGTCCTTAGGTTTGAGATCCAGTGCTCCGCTTCCAAGCCGAATAGCGGTGATCGGAAACTACCTCCCGCGACAGTGTGGAATTGCGACCTTCACCACGGACCTGTGCGACGCCATCGGTGCGGAATACGACACAACCCACCTTCTGGCAGTTCCGGTCACCGATCCGGAGTCGCGATACAGCTATCCCGCACGCGTCCGATTCGAGTTGATGGAAGGCGACCCTTCCTCCTATGAAGATGCCGCAGATTTTCTTAACTTCAGTAATGTTGATCTTGTCTCTCTTCAGCATGAGTACGGAATTTTCGGAGGTCCCGCGGGCAACCACATCTTGCGATTACTGCGGCGTCTGAAGATGCCGGTGGTTACGACGTTGCATACGGTTCTCCGCGAGCCAGATCCCAATCAACGTGCCGTCATGGACGAGATCGCGGCGCTGTCAGACCGGCTTATTGTCATGAGTGAACGCTCCTCGAGATTCCTGCGGGATGTGTTCGGTATCCCAGAGGAAAAGATCGACCTCATTCCTCACGGTGTTCCCGACCTTCCCTTCGGCGATCCGAATTACTACAAGGACTCCTCCGGAACCGAAGGCAAGGCAGTATTACTTACGTTCGGACTGCTATCGCCCAACAAGGGAATTGAAAAAGTCATTGAAGCGCTTCCACACATCGTTGCCCAACATCCAGAAGTCGTCTATGTGATCGCAGGTGCCACACATCCGCATATCCGGCGCCGCGAAGGCGACCAGTATCGGCTTCAGATGCAAGCCCTGGCGAGGAAGCTTGGCGTCGAACGCCATGTGATATTTCACAACCGGTTCGTGACTCCGGACGAAATGGCCCAGTTCGTCGGCTCGGCGGACATTTACGTTACTCCTTATCGATACGAGGCCCAAGCCGTGTCCGGTACGTTGGCATATGCGCTAGGTGCCGGCAAGGCGATCATTTCGACTCCTTACTGGTATGCGACCGAACTTCTGGATGGCAACCGCGGGGTCCTGGTCCCGTTCGGAGATTCAAACGCGATCGCAAATGCAGCGGTTCAACTTTTGGACAATGAAGCTTCTCGTCACGCTATGCGCAAACGCGCTTACCTGTACGCACGAGATATGGTCTGGAACAAGGTCGCGCATTCCTACATGAACACGTTTGTCCGCGCTCGCTCTGACCGTATGCAGACGCCTCGTATCGCGTTCTCAGATCTGAACGCCAAAAGGACGCTGGATAGGTTGCCGTCTATAAAGTTGGACCAACTAAATCGAATGACTGACCACACCGGGCTCTTGCAGCACGCAGTATTTTCAGTGCCGAATTACCGGGAAGGCTACGCTACCGACGACAATGCTCGCGCGCTGATTGTGGCTGTTCTGACGGAACAGCTTGGAATCACTGCCACTTCTGAGTCTGCCAAGTTGGCATCGTGCTATTTGGCATTTCTATGGCACGCGTTCAATCCGGCGACAGGCCGGTTCAGGAATTTTCTCAATTACGAGCGTAAATGGCTCGAAGCCGAAGGATCGGAGGACAGCCACGGCCGCGCATTGTGGGGATTAGGAATCGTTTTGGGACGGTCGAAATCTCCAGGCTTAAGAGGCACAGCAGGCCGGCTCTTTGAGTCTGCTGTGCCCGCGATTCGCAGCTTCAGCAGTCCCCGCGCGTGGGCCTTCTCCGCATTGGGCCTGCAGGAATACCTTGACTGCTTTCCTGGGGACAGAGCGGCTCTTCAGACAAGAGACGAGATGGCACATCGATTACTCGGTCTTTATGCTTCCACCCACTCACCTGGGTGGAATTGGTTTGAAGATGTGCTCGCATATTCGAACGCGCGATTGCCACAAGCGTTAATAGCCTGCGCGTCGCGCGCATCAGACAAAGTGATGCTTGCATCGGGTCTCGAATCGCTGGATTGGTTTGTCTCCATGCAACACTGCGAAACGAAGGGACACTTCGTGCCTATTGGGTCACAAGGCTTTTACCGCAAGGGCGCAGAGAGAGCCCGCTTCGATCAGCAACCCATCGAGGCAGGAGCTGTCGTCTCTGCCTGTCTGCAGGCTTTTCGAGCCACTGGAGATGACCGCTGGCTGAAAGAGGCGTGGTCAGCGTTCAACTGGTTCCTTGGAGATAACGATCTGCAGATCGTCCTTTACGATTCCAGCACTGGCGGATGCCGAGATGGGTTGCATCCCGACCGCGCCAATGAGAATCAGGGCGCGGAGTCAACTCTTTCATTCCTGATGGCCCTGTTGGAGATGCGTCTTCTGGAAGACGCTGACATTCCAAAAGCCAAGCATGAAGTGCGAGCCGGCTCGGTTGGTTTTAAGAGCCCCATCTTGACGGAGGTTCAATGAGCGTGGGTAAGAAACATGATGAGCCCTTGCTTCATCGCCATCCTTCTAACCCGATTTTGACGGGCAGAGACTGGCCATATCCAATTAATAGTGTCTTTAATGCAGGCGCAACGCTTCTTGAGGATGGATCGACCTTGTTGCTCTGCCGCGTTGAAGATCGGAGAGGACTGTCACATCTTTGCGCTGCGCGCTCTGCAAATGGAGTGGACGGCTGGCTAATCGATAGCAAGCCGACCTTAATGCCCAGCCCAGCGGACTATCCGGAGGAAATCTGGGGCATCGAGGATCCTCGCATCACCTTCGTGCCTGAGTTGAAGCACTTTGTGGTTACCTACACCTCGTATTCTCGAGGTGGTCCCGGAGTCTCTCTGGCTCTCACCAAAGACTTCCGTAGTTTCGAGCGATACGGCGTCATTATGCCGCCGGAAGATAAGGACACAGCGCTACTACCCCGGAGAATCGATGGCTATTGGGCACTTATTCATCGACCGATGACAACGCTCGGCTCTCACATGTGGATTTCCTATTCTCCGGACCTGCGACATTGGGGCAGACACAGGCTGATGCTGGAAGCACGTCGTGGTGCCTGGTGGGACGCAAACAAAATTGGTTTATCACCGCCTCCAATCGAGACTTCCAGAGGGTGGCTCGTGCTGTACCACGGAGTGCGGCATACGCCTTCGGGGTGCCTGTATCGATTAGGCTTGGCTCTCTTTGATCTCGAGAAGCCGGACAAATGTTTGCTCCGAGGAGACTCGTGGATCTTTGGGCCCGAAGCTGAATACGAGCGGCACGGCGACGTCAATGATGTCGTCTTTCCCTGTGGATACACGATGAACGCCGACGGTGACACGATCAATCTTTACTACGGAGCTGCTGACTGTTCGATCGCCTTGGCTCGGGCCAGTGTGCGGTCCTTGCTGGCTTGGTTGGACTCAAACGCAAGCTGCGAGCGGCGTCAACGTGCGCAGTATCAATGAAATTCCTGCGTTCGATTTTTCAAATCTTGTATGGGTGCCATCACAAGCACCTGAGCCGCGTGTTCACGATTAAGAAACGGACTTATCGCGTCTGTCTTGAATGTGGAAAGGAGTTTGATATCGTCGAAGCTGATGTGATCCATCCAACGGTGCTACCGTTGCCGGTCCGTCGCTAATCAGCGACAGACATGCGACAGCCTGCATTCCCGCGCGCCACATCGCCATCCTTCGATTCGGCCGTCCCCCATTCGACATACCGATAATGAGCTACGGCAGGCATTAACTTCTGCTTCAGGCGACTCATGGCAGATAGGTCGATGAACTTGAATGGACTCTGCATCATTAGTCGATGGCGCGCTCGAGCCAGATTCTTGCTTCCGAGATTATTGTTCAAAGTGTGCAGGTTTAAACAGTCGCGCCCTATGCGTAAATCGTCGCATTCTAGACCGGTGCATAGAGCGCTGCTGTACCAGAGGCACCGCCTATGAGCGGGATTGCTCAGTCGGCGTGATCGACAACTGTTAACGTCAAGTATGCGGAGTATTCATTGCCCGAGTGCTGGTTTCCGGGCGCAAAATGAGCTCCTGAGGAAATGAGAATGACCAAACCTTTCACGTGGACATTGATGGCCCTCGGGACGCTGCTCTTTGCGTCATCGATGGGCGCACAAGACTTGTCGATTTACCGAGGCTTTCGATTCGGATCAGACCTCCCGTCAATCGCGATGCAGACGCAACTGAACCCATCGGACGCAAAGATCATTCACCGCCGGCCGGTCTTAATCCAAGAGTTTGAGTGGCGCCCTGGACGCACTCTTGGCTTTTCGTCGGTTCCACCGGATTCGGCGAAGGAACTTCTTTTCAGCTTCTATAACGGCGAGCTCTTCCAGATTGTCGTACGTTATGATCGCCGCCAAACGGAGGGGCTAACGGACGCCGATGTAATTGAGGCTATATCGGTGACGTATGGACTTGCGGTAAAGCCTGTCAGCAAAGCCATCACCTTTTCTACTTCTCAGGTTTATAACGACAGCGAGAAGGTCATCGCCTGCTGGGAGGACGAGCAGTACTCGTTCAATCTTTACCGGTCCTCGTACGAACCGACGTTTGGAATGATCGCGTTTTCGAAGAGGTTGGACATTCTGGCCCGGGCTGCCGTTGCGACAGCGATTCGACTAGACGAACAGGAAGCCCCTCAACGTGAACTCGCACGTCAGAATGCTGAAGCCAAGGAGAGCCGCCTGGCTGGGGAAAAGGCCAGGTTGTTAAACAAACCAGCCTTCCGCCCATAAAGCCAGGAGGAGGCGTCAATGGACATTCTGGACTCTACACACGATCGCAGTGAGCAACCCGTAATGGCGTCGGGAGTTCTAGCCGTCGCTGCTACTTTTTTCATTGACTTCACCCATGCGCAATACATTGGCAAGAACGGCCGGGTTCATATCGAATCATGCTGTAATCACTGCAATTTCAGAGTCGCTGAGAAGACTTCCAATGACTTCGACGGTGAAGAGCAGTCACATGCCACATATTGCGAAGGGCACGGAGCAGAATCCTGAAATGATCGTAGCGCCACGTAGTGCCACGGACTATTCACTCTTGCTCACATCACAACAAGGCCTGGCGTCGATGGACGACAGATTGATTCCATGCCAACTCTCCTGGGCATCAAGGATTCTCGAATAACCTTAGTACCGGATTTGCAGCATTGGACGGCGGCAAGTGAGCGACTGAGTTTTTGTAGTTACGCCCACGCCGGAAAAGGCGAAACGTATGGCAGTGGAGCGCGGAAAACCAATATTTGATCGGAAGAAGGGCACCGTGCAGCGAGATGAACTGAAGTCAAGGCTCGCGGGGAGTAAGTGGAAGTTGGCCGTTCTCTCCGCTCAAAGGAAGAGGTCTGCCATCGACGTTGATGCCGACACCGCTGAACTCAATGAATGACACCAAACATATGCCTCTTGAACTGGTCACCAACTGCGGACGCATCTGTTTGGGCCGAAAAAAGATCAACTTCAGCACCGTCTTCGCCGGTCAGGCGGTCGGCATCAAGGAAATCCACGATGATATCTGGCTGGTTAGCTTTATGGACTATGATCTGGGATACTTCGATCTGGAAACGCGGGTGCTCGAACCCCTCGATAACCCGTTCGGCCCAAAACTGTTACCTATGTAGCCGGTACATTCTGTTACCTATGTCTCCGGACCGGCCCGCAATGTCTTGGTCGGCTTGAGGAAAGATTCGCGCTGTGCTCGAATCAAGAAGGAAAGGAACACCCCGAGTGGACGGCAGAGTTAGCATCTGTTCTGCCCATGGGTGACGGCAAGTAGGCCGAAAGTTCATTGGTGCGTCCTTTTGGGAGCCCGTATTTTAGCGTGGCCCCGGACTTCGTGCTCAAGTCAGTGGTAACGACTGCCTGGTTCTGAGGCATGTCGATCCCGTTTAGGAGATTACTCGCGTGTACGGTTCCGGGCCGTCTCGCATGGCACAAAAGGAGATGCTATGTCGAGGAAACTGAGTGCCCGAGAACCGTTCAGCCGATGCTGCGTTGCCTGAACCAAAATGCTGCTGGCATAGATGTCGGAGCGACCGAAGTCTACATTGCAGTGCGTCGGATCGGGATGCGCAACCGGTGCGACGATTCGCGACGTTCACCGAAGACCTGCACGCTGCCGCCAACTGGCTGAAGGCTTGCACGATCAAGACGGTAGCCATGGAATCGACCGGCGTGTACTGGATTCCGTTGTTTCAAATCCTGGAAGCACAACAGTTTCAGGTCCTATTAGTGAATGCGCGTCATGTAAAGAATGTGCCCGGACGCAAGTCGGACGTGGCCGACTGTCAATGGGTGCAGTATCTGCATTCGGTGGGGTTGCTGCGCGGTTCATTTCGACCAGAACAACTGGTATGTACGGTGCGTTCCATCCTGCGTCATCGCGACAGTTTGGTGAAGTTGGCCTGTGTGCACACCCAGCACATGCAGAAGGCGCTGGATCAGATGAACCTGCAACTCCATCACGTGATCAGCAACATCTGAGCCACCGCTTTCCAACCGTTGAGTCCCGAATCAGTTAGTGCTTCGACTACGCGATCAGTGACAAAGATAAAGGCCGGAAGGGGCCATATCATGAAAAAATCGCTTCCGTCCCACTGAGCATTATCGACCAGTTTCTCCGGACGGTCGAAACAGGAATACACACGTCTAGGACATGCAGGACACGACTCAAGGAGTTTGACCCCCGAATCCCTCGGCCGCGACTCCACCCCACCCAGTAACCACTAACTCCCATAGCGTAGGGAGGCGTTCTTTTCGTTGACGAGCCCATTGTGCCTTGACCGGCTTAACCTCAAAACCTGAGAAACGTTCCTGCAAAAATAACCGAAGTGCCTCTTCCTGAATGATACAGTCGCTCATCCACGTCCAAACGAGCGTCTCTGGTTGCCGTTTCAACTGAACACTTAGCTCCGTGCAACGCGGACCGCCAGCCTGATGTTCAGGGTGTAGCGGGCAGTAGATTATTCGGGAATCAACTTCCCCCTTCATCCAGTCGGCAGCGGGTTCTTGGTCATCAGGATCGGTTAAGTGCCAGAATTGCCTACATGGTTTCACGTTTCAGTCCAAATTTCTCGAGCATGCGCTCTAGTTGTCGAAGTACATCACTACGAGTATAGCCGGGGTTTCCTTGGAGGAAGCGCCGCGATCGGTAGCGATAGGTGCTGATCGCCACCAGCATCAGAGCACACGCTCGCCGTTCGCTGAAGGCATATTCTCTGCACATCTGCTCGATAGCTGCCTTCATCGCTACGAGCTCCAGCCGTTTTTTCGGATCACCGACTGCAACGCTTCCTTGTCCAGCGACAGATCCGCCACCAGCTTCCGCAATCGCGTGTTCTCGTCACGCAACTGCTTGGCCTCCTGCGCCTCCGATACCGTCATCCCGCCGTACTTCGCTTTCCACGCATAGATCGTGTGCTTGCTCACGCCCGGCTCTCTTGCCACGTCCTCGGCACGACGCCCCGTCCCAACTGCTTCAGCGCCCCGATCATCTGCGCCTCACTGTGCTTCCCCTTCGACATACCTCTTCCCCTTTCGCAAATCCGAAATCATACTCGGTTGTGTGCGAATCTAGGGGAGCAGGTCATAACAGCCGTCACTTACCCCTCTGGACCATATGCCGCGAATACGCCGGAAAAGCACTTTGTCTACGACTCGGCGAGCCTGACGTACAACGGCAGCGCGGTCGCTATGCAGAACGCCAAAGGCCGGCTGGTACGCGCTTACACGGGTCCAGCAGGTTCCAAGAAGACTGACCTGTTCTACAGCTACAGTGCGCGGGGCGAGATTGTGGATGTTTACCAGTCAACCGCAACCTCGGGCGGTAAGTACTATCACGTTTCCGGAACCTACTGGGCGCATGGTGCGTTAAAGACGCAATCGCAGGCCAAGGCTGCGACTTCAGCCGCAGCCAGCGAGGTCACCTTTGCCGGACTACCCGCCATCACCTATGGCGTAAATGCTGCAGGAAGAGTGAGCGCGGTGAACGATGGAAGCGCACAAAATCCAGTCACAGGCGTGACCTATGCCCCAGCGGGCAGCATTCCGGCTCCGGCGGGCTATCTTACCGGAGTGACTTACGGTTCGCAGGATGTGGATACCTTTACTCCCGACGTGAATACAGGTCGCATGACTCAGTTCAAGTATGCGGTGAACGGGCAGAATGTGATTGGCGATCTGACCTGGAACGCTAACGGCAGTCTGAAGACCCTGGCCTACACTAATCCGTTCCATGCTGGCAGCACCATGACCTGCAACTACACGCACGACGATCTGGCGCGTATCGCCTCAGTAGATTGTCCCGGCAAGTGGGCGCAGGACTTCACCTATGATGCGTTCGGCAACATCAACAAGTCCGGCAACGTCTCGTTCTTGGCCACCTACGCTCCGGCGACCAATCGTGTCACCAACTTGGGTATCACTTACGATACCAACGGTAACATCACCAATGATGGTATGCACCCCTACCAGTGGGACGCCGAAGGGAGAACCCAGACGGCGGAGGCGATTGGTGTCACCTACGACGCGTTCGACCGCATGGTGGAGCAGGACGACGGCGGCACCTACACGCGCTTCCTGTACGGTGTGCAAGGCGAAAAACTGGCCACGGTCGCAGTCACCGCTCTGATCCAGGGGTTCGTCGCCCTACCCGGCGGTGGTACAGCGGTGTATACCAGCAGCGGATTGAGCTTCTACCGGCATGCCGACTGGCTGGGCAGCACCCGCTTCGCCTCAACTCCGAGCCGCACGATGCACTACAGCCGAGGCATTGCACCCTACGGCGAACCCAACTACGGAAGCAACACCATTGACAAACCTTCACCGGTCAGACACAGGACACGGCGGACGGCATCTACGACTTCCTGTATCGGCGCTACAACCCGAATCAGGGCAGGTGGATTTCTCCCGACCCGATAGGCGTTGCGGCGGTAAGCCCCACTAATCCGCAAAGCTGGAATCGCTACGCGTATGTGTCAAACGATCCCGCGAATGCCGTGGACAAATTAGGATTATGGCAATGGTGTGGTCCTCGATGCCATGGCGATGGAAGTAGCGGATATGATCCCGCAGATCACTTTGTTGCTGGAAGTAGCTATACGACGGGCGCGGGAAACTGTACGTACAACGGGCTTTCGGTCGGGTGTGGCACTGCAATGGGTTTTGTCGGCGATGGAGGTGCAGCAGTATGTTCGCAGTGCAAGCTTGGGGATCGAGTAGGTAATGACGGTCAGATCTATAGTTGGCACCCAGCAGGTTTTTGGACGGACTACAACCTGAGCACCAACAAGGATAATGGGCCACATCTGTTTCGCGCAGGTGGATGGTATCCATCTGGGCTCTTGGCTAATGGCGACCTCATGGTCGGAAACTGGGGTCAGCAGCTTCTCCAAGGAAACCGCCAGTTATGGCGAAACGCTAGCGGGGCGGCGAGCACGGCGCTCGTTGGCACTGGTGTTGTAATCGCGGGAGTGCCTGCTACTGCTTCGCTTGCGCCGTACGCGGTAGAGGTTGGGAACACAGCCTTTACGCTTGGTAGGACGCTTTACTACAACCCTTCGACTTGGCAGATTATCTCTGACTTTATTCAAGGTCTTACGCCTGCAACAGCGGTCCCAGCGAGCTATGCAGCGGGTGCTGGAGAGGTCGTTTGCACTTATTGGGACAGCATTTGTCGGTAGGAACTGGGAGTGGAGTATCTTGCATATCCGATATCCTGTACGAAACTTCAGATGCCCTTTTTGTGGCACAAGAATGCCTACTGAAGAGTACCAAGGCTGGAAACCGTGGAAGTGTCCTGGCTGCTCTCAGGCGCTCCAGTTTTCGAAAGCTCACGGTTCTGTCCTGCAATTGTGTTTCATCGGAATTGCACTGCTGGTCCTGTACTTGCTAGGAGTAAGAGGGTGGCAACTTGCCCTGGGCGCTGTTATAGGAGGATTCTTAGCAGCAGTGGTGCTTGCTGGGCCACTCGACCGAATAATCCCTCCGCGACTTGAGCCATACCAGCCACCGCCTTGGAAGGAAGAGAAGTCGGCGACATTGTCTTCTCACGACCGCGTCGATTCTGATGAGTCTCAGAAGTCAGTCCAGTCTGGGGACGATCCGTCGGCGAAAAAATCATAGTCGGATGGTTCATTGAACACAGGAACAGCAACCGTAACGTCTAGACTGGTCGCGTCGGGCGGCAAATCTCTGGTGAGACACCATGGGCCCGGTTGGCGCACCACTGAGAATGAAAATAGGTGCTCAACGCTGGGAAGCGATGCGGGTCAGGGTCGTGGTACAAGCATTCGCGGTAGGCGATTGCTTGAAGGTCGGTTGTAAATCGTGTGAGGACTTGATCCCGCTGGTCGAGACTGATCCGCGTCGGTAAAGGTACCACTGTTGGTCGCACCCAGGAATGGGAAGGACGTGTAGCAGTTTCTGTACGAGACCTGCGACGCAGCAATCGCCTCCCTAGGAGGCGTTATGCGGACCTTGGTGGAGCGTGGCTGTGGACTGGACGTGCATCAAGCCACAGTGGTGGCTTGCTTGTTAACGGTTCGGGAAGACGGAAGAATGCAGAAGCAGATGCGGACCTTTGGCACCACAACGCGAGAGCTGCTATGCCTGCGGGACTGGCTGCTCTCCGAAGACTGCACGCATCTGGCGATGGAAAGCACAGGTGTGTACTGGCAGCCGGTCTACGCGATCCTGGAAGGATCGTTGCAGATCGTGGTCGCCAACGCCCAGCACGTGAAGAAAGTCCCTGGACGCAAGACCGACGTGAAGGATGCGGAGTGGCTGGCCGACTTACTCTGTCATGGTTTGCTGCGGCCTAGCTTCGTTCCGCCCCGGTCGATCCGTGAGCTTCGCGACCTGACCCGCTACCGGCGCAAGCTGGTGGAAAGCCAAGCCGCCGAGCGCAACCGTCTGCTGAAGCTACTGGAATCCGCCAACATCAAACTGGCCAGCGTGGCCAGCGATGTGTTCGGAGTCTCGGGCCGCCTGATGCTGCGCGCCCTTATCGAGGGCAAAGCCAACCCCGAGGAGATGGCCGAACTGGCCAAGCGGAAGATGCGGAGCAAGATTCCTGCTCTTCGACTCGCCTTGGAAGGACGAGTCGAAGAGCACCATCGTTTTCTGCTGAAGTTGCAACTGGAGCGCGTGGAATCGGTAGAGAAGGACCTCATGGTGCTTGAGCAACGCATCCGGGAGAAACTCGAGCCCTATGCGTCGCAGTTGGACTTGCTGGATGAAATCCCAGGCGTGGACTGGACCCTGGCTGCGGTCATCATCGCCGAACTCGGGATCGACATGACCGTATTCGAGAGCGTCTCGCAGGTGGCCTCCTGGGCTGGGGTCTGCCCTGGCAACAACGAGTCCGCCGGCAAGCGCAAGAGCAGCCGCACCCCGAGGGGGAATGTGTACTTGAAGTGCGCCCTCGTCGAGGCTGCCAACTCCGCAGCTAAGGCCAAGGGCACCTATCTACGAGACAAGTTTTACCGCCTCAAAGCGCGGCGCGGATACAAGCGCGCTGCCGTCGCCATCGCCCACAAGATCTTGGTGGCCATCTATCACATGCTTTCCCAGCAAGTCTCCTACAACGACCTTGGCGACCTCTACCTGGACAAGCTCAACAAACATCACCTGACTCGCAACCTGGTCCGCCGCTTGGAGCGCCTCGGCTACACCGTGGACCTGAAGCTTCAGGAGAACGCCGCGTGAAAGCTGCGGTAATTTTCGTAGCAGATTTGCCGCCACATTTCCGGCCTGGTTTTGCCTTTATACCATTCCGTTACCGGCGCTTCCTTGGGGAAGTGCTGTCGGGGTGGTGTTCGGGGAAGTCCATGCCTTCCCCAAACACCGCTACCAAGTTTGGTAGCGGCGGGTAGTTTCGTTACAACAGAATTTTCGACTATTTTGCCGCCATCGACGAAACTTTTCTCGTGCGACGGCGTCTATCTCTCCAGCGCCGAAGCCGCCGCCGTAACCCATCAAGATTCTCTCGTTCCACTCCCATCCATCAAGCTTACCCAGAGTCAATCGTCCACGGTCGGTCGTATCCCCCTAGCGGAAGCTGTCACCCAACGTAACCAGCGAACCACCACACTCGAAGACGGATGGAAGGTGGAGATGACAACTGAGAATTTCCGTACCCGCTCGGCAATGATCGACGAGAAGTCCGAAGCGTTCCTGAAACTGCTTGTTGCTTTGGGCGGGTACTGCACTGTAGCTCATGCTGAAGAGTTGAAGCTTGCCGACACGCCCAGGCGGGCCCGAGGCTACCTCAGAAGACTAGAAAACGCTGGCTTCCTGCGGCGTGTCACCGCATATCCTGTCGTGTACCAAGTCACCAAATCCACCACCCGCCACCTTGAACGCGACTCCGGAGCGCGACGCCGCCATCCACTGACGACGGTGCAGACCCGTCTGCTGGCCGTGGATTTCTATCTTGCCGCTCGCAAATGGCCAGCGGAGTTCATCTTGGATCACGAAGAAAAGATCACGACCTTTACCGACAACAATTGCCCGGCAAGCGCTCTGCCGCAGCGCGGCGGAAGACCGTATCTGCGCGAAGAATTCCTACTCTGGCTTCCCGACGGACGACTCGGCGTCGCCATCGTGGATCAACCCCATGTCAGCACTCTGTCGCAGATGATTGGCTTAGTACGACGTTTCGCGCCTGTGATCCGGTACATGGGAGAAGGAACAATGAAACTGCTGATCGCGACCGGCAACCAGCAACGCTACTATCTTTGCCGGCGGTTGTTGGAACACCCGAGACTGCTAGCGGCTTGGCCGAGCGAGTTCGAATTCGCAGTTAGGCCACATTTGGTACTGCGACCGACGCCGTCGGTCGCGGCCCTGCTTTGCACGGCGTGCCATCGTCAAGAACATCCACCCGAAGCACCTCCCGACCATGCTTTGGACCAGCCAATTGCAAGAAAGTGGACGAAGCACCGTTCTCCACATAATCCGAAGAAACAAGCCGCCGAACCAACCATCTCCATCCACTGCGATCTCATCGACTGACCACAAATGCCGGGCGGCTGCCCGGTGCGACGCAAAACACCCACACGCACCCGGCGTGCAGCGGCGGGCCGACAGGCCGCCGCTGCATGGCCCCCGGACCACGAACAAGAAAAGCCGCAGGGCGGACTCCCTTCCCTTGGCCGTTTCGCCTTTCCCATCTCCTTTGTCATCCATTCCCTTTCAGCCACGACGCAGACCCACTCGACTTCAATGTTCGAGGCGTTCGAATTGATATCGCAAGGGAATAAGTCCGTCGAAAGAAGTATGAATCGGCCTCCATCTTCCACTCTATCGTCAGAGTGGGAGCGTTCTCCTCGGATGGCCGCCAACGGGAAACAGCCGTCATTCACGGAAGGCCATCAGACTGTCAGCCTCCGATCCATGCCGAATCGCTCGCCAGAAACGAGCGCCGAAGATTGGGGACTGGATGACGCTTCCATCTCGCAACTCCGCCAGTTCTTTGAATTGCTCGACCGCTGGGACCGGGAAGCGACGAAACCCATGTAGAAATCCATAATTCGTCCCACGCTCATCTTTCCACTGCGCTAGTCTCGTCGTAACATGCAGCAATTGCTTCTGTAGGGGGATTCCATGTCCGGTCAAACTGTCGCTCTCATCGCAGCCGTTCTTTACGCACGGGTCTCCAGCCGCGAACAGGAGCAGGAAGGCTACTCCATTCCCGCGCAATTGAAATTGCTGCGCGAGTACGCCATTCGTAATGGGTTTCGCATTGTGCGCGAGTTCGTCGATGTCGAAACCGCCAAGACCACAGGGCGCAAGAGCTTTGGCGAGATGGTGGAGTTCCTGAAACGCACCCGCTCCTGCCGGATCGTGTTGGTGGAGAAAACCGACCGCCTGTACCGCAACTTCCGCGATGCGGTAACCTTGGAAGACCTGGAGACGGAAATTCACTTCGTGAAAGAGAATCAGGTTCTTTCCAAAAACTCGCGCTCGCAAGACAAGCTCACTCATGGCCTGCATCTGCTCATCGCCCGCAACTACGTGGAGAACCTGCGGGAAGAAGTGATCAAAGGAATGCGGGAGAAGGCCGAGCAGGGCATCTATCCTGGACGCGCTCCCTTCGGCTACCGCAACAATCGCGAAACGCGGAGCATCGAGATTCATCCCGAAAATGCCAAGATCGTGCAGTTCATTTTCGAACGCTACGCGACCGCCAATTACTCATTAATCACGTTGCGGCAGGCTGTGCATAAACAATTCGGGAAGATCATCACGCGGAGCTATTTGCACACCATCCTCACCAACCCAGTGTATATAGGAATCTTCGAGTGGGCGGGAAAGAGCTATCGCGGTACCCACGAGACTTTTATCTCTCCCACCTTGTTTGAGTCGGTGCAGGATGTGATTCACGGACACCACAAGAGCAAATACCGCAAGCACGAGATTGCTTTTCGTGGTCTTCTGACCTGTGCTCACGACCACTGCACCGTGACGGCGGAACGGAAGAAAGGCAAGTACGTTTACTACCGTTGCAGTGGCTATCGTGGAAAATGCGATTTGCCGCGTTTCCGCGAAGAGGAGATTTCAGAAAAGCTTGGCACCATTCTCAAGAACATTCATGTCCCGGATGAGGTTGCCGCTCGGATCGAACAGTCATTGGAGCGCGACCAACTGCGCCAGAAGAGTCAAGCTGCGAGTGAACGCACTCGGTTGGAACAGAAGTTGGAGGCAGTGCGTCGCCGTATGGATCAGTCGTACACCGACAAGCTCGACGGAAAGATTGCGGAAGACTTCTGGCAACGCAAGATGATCGAATGGCAGGCGGAAGAACAACGGATCACGATGGCCCTCGCCGGACTTCAGGACTCCAACAACAACGACCGGCTGCTGGATGCGAAAAGGATTTTAGAACTCGCGAACAAGGCGTATTTTCTGTACCTTACGCGGAAACCCGCCGAACAAGCCCAATTGCTCAAAATGGTGCTTTTGAACTGCGAGATCGACGGTGCAAGTCTTTACCCTACTTACAGAAAGCCCTTCGATCTGATCTTTCAGAGGGTGAAAAATGAAGAATGGTCGGGGAGAGAGGATTTGAACCTCCGACCCCCTGGTCCCGAACCAAGATAGAGTCAACTTCTAAATGCTTCATTCGGCGTCGCTTAGGAGCCGGGAAGCCACTCTTTTTCTCGCTTCATTTGTACCGAATGTACCGAACTCTCGGAGCTCGGATGCTTCAATCATTCTACCGTGGTACAAGGCGAGTAGGTTCTCAGAAGACGTTAATTCAGATGGGTGGCAGGAGTCGGTCAAAAGGTGTCGCACCGCGGCTGCGAACACCTATCGAAACAACATCGGTTATGATTGTGGCGATGCGGTCTGAGTGGCTCAAAGCAATCGCCGTCGTGGCTCTCGTCATTATGTTGGTCGGTATCGCCGTGCCCGATGCCAGCAGTGACGATGACCCGACATTGGCGTCCGCGTCCACCACAGTCTCGACTGCGCACTCGGGAAATCAGCCATTCGGATGCCAGCACGAAGAGGACTGTTTCTGTTGCGCGCACATCGCCCCTACGGCACAGGTTGTCCTCCCTTCGCTGATCCTCTCAACAGAAATCCAGCAGGAAGTAAGCGTTACGGTCGTCAGCTCGATTCCGTCTCCGCCCTACCACCCTCCAAGAGCCTAGCCTGAGCGAATCGTAATCCGAACTAACTGAGTCAACCCAAGGCTGTCGCGGTTGGGTCGTTGGTATGCGTCCCGTCCTCAACGCCAGCCTTCAACCTTCGCCAGGAGTACGTGTGAGGAACTATTGTGATCCGCGCTGCATTTTGCAGCGCGTAGTCCTGCTGCTAACAATTCTGTGTATGGCGTCTATCGCCTTCGCGCAGCAGGTTGACATACCCGAACGCCTGACCTTCGCGCAGGCACGTGAACTGATGCTGGCGCACAGTCCCGAACTGTTGCGAGACCAGCAGAACATCACGCTCGCACGGGCCGCTGTCAGACAAGCCCGACAGCGTATCAACCCAGAGTTCGAGATTACCTCTGAGAGCTACCCTGTCTTTGAGCCGCAGCCGGGGTCATTCCTGAATAATCAGGAGCTGACTACACGCATAAGCCAGACGATCGAGACGGCCGGAAAACGCGGCAAACGAACGCTTGTAGCGCAGAACGACTTGGCTGCTACCGCGTCGGATGTGCAGAACACCCGTCGCCAGCTCACTCTCGAACTGAAGAGGCGTTATTACGGTGTCGTACTGGCGGAGGCCCAACTCCACCTTGCCCAAGAGCTGCTACAAGGGTTCGACGATCTCATTCGTCTTAACGAAGTCCGCTACAAGCAAGGTGAGATCTCTGGCCTGGAGTTTGCGCGGATCAAGGCTGAGCGCCTGAGATTCTTCAATGATTTACTGGAATCGCAACTGCTCCTCAACAACGGTCGCGCTGCTCTGCTGGAACTGATAGGCGCATCCGACCTGAACAAGACGTTTGAAGCCGCCGATTCTTTGGAAACCAGCGTCACTGTACCAAATCGTGACGAGTTGCAGCGGCTCGCGCTGGAGAATCGTCCCGACTTCGTGGCCGAGCGTCAGCGCTTAGAGCGCAACCGCTCGCAGCTCACGCTCGAAAAATCACTGGCGGTGCCAAACGTATCGCCGAGCTTCGGGTACAAGCGAGACTTCGGTCTGAACACCTTATACGCAGGTGTCTCTATTCCTCTGCCACTGTTCAATCGCAATCAGCCGGGCATAGCCCGAGCCTCTGCCGACATCACCCGTCAGGACTTCGAACTGCAGCGAGTCAGATTGTCGGTTCAGCGCGAGGCCTTCGAGGCTCAACAATCATTTTCCACTCAGTCGCAGCGAGTCGCTGCAATCGAGAGTGAATACGTGCCAATTGCCCGGCGAGCACGCGACAGCGCCGAGCAGTCTTATCGTCTCGGGGAATTAGACCTGATCGGGTTGCTGGATGCCGAGCGAGTCTACAGCGAGACGTTGACCACATTGAACCAGGCACTCTACGACCGTCGGATTGCGTTGGCCATGATAGAAGCGGCCGTTGGGAAGGAGTTTTGAACGTGAAGAGATTCATCGTGATTGGAACGACCGTCGTCATCGGGGCTGTCGTGGTTCTTGCCCTGCTGTTTCACAAGAAGCCCGCGGTTGCTCCCGCCAATGCAGAGCGCGAGGCACAGTCAGATGTTGTGCAATTGAGTCCCGAGGCACAGCGCAATACCCAGATTGACGTTGTCCTGGTCGCTGAACGCACGCTGAGCGTCAACACTGAGACTACCGGGATCATCACGCCGGACGAAGCGAGAGTCGCTCATGTAACACCGCTGAGCCGCGGCGTCGTGCAGACGATCTACGTGAAACTCGGTGATCGCGTCGCTGCACATCAGCCGTTGATGGAGTACGACAACATCGAGGTTGGAGAACTGGGCAGCGAGTATCGCCGATTGAGTGCACAAGTGAACAAAGAAAAGGCGCAACTCGCTGTTGCCGCGCGTTCCCTGGACCGTGCCAAGGCCCTGATCAAGGTCGAGGCCATTTCTCAGCGAGAACTGGATCTCCGGCAAAGTGAGTATGAGCAGGCTGAAGCTGCGGTAACAAGCGCGCAGGCCGATTTAGCTGCCGCTCAACAAAAACTCCAGCGCTATGGGATATCGGGATCGGCCTTGCAGCCAGCGACAGCAACGACCGTATTACGGGCGCCCTTCGCAGGAATCATCACCAAGTTCAGCGTAGCGCCTGGAGTCCAGATCAGCCCGGAAGGTGAACTGTTCACGATCGTAGACACCTCTTCGGTTTGGGCCGTCGCCAATGTGTTTGAAAAGGACGTTGCAGGTATCGCCACACACGGCGCTTGCACGGTTTCAGTCGCTTCATATCCGGCGACGTTCCATGGAACGATCACTGACGTCAGCGATTACCTGGACCCGAATTCGCGTACTGCAAAAGCACGTTGTGTTGTCCCTAACCGCGACGGCCGATTGAAGCTCGACATGTATGCCACCGTGAGCCTTCCGGCAGCCCGCAGTCGTTCAACTCTGGCAATTCCAACCTCGGCCGTTCAAGAGCTGGAGGGCAAGCACATCGCGTTTGTTCAGCGCGACTCGACGCACTTCGAAAAGCGCGAGGTGGAAGTCGGTGAAACCGCGGGCAATTGGATTGAGGTCAAAGATGGGCTACAGGCGGGAGACAAGGTGGTCTCTCGTGGAGTGTTCTACCTGAAATCGGCACTTGAGAAAGAGAAGCTGAGCGGGGATGAGGACTAGCCGATGGGACGCCTGATTGATCTCTGCCTCCGCTACCGCTTCCTTGTGATCGCCTTCGCCGTGCTGCTCGTGATTGCCGGGGTCGCGGCCATGCAGCGATTACCAATTGACGCTGTGCCCGACATCACTCCGGTTCAAGTGCAAGTCCTGACCAAGAGCCCAGCCTTGGGCGCAGTGGAGGTGGAGCAATACATCACCTTCCCCGTCGAAAGCGCGATGACGGGTATTCCCGGCGTAAAGCAGATTCGTTCCGTGTCACGCTATGGTCTCTCGGCAGTAACAGTGATTTTCGAAGACGGGACGAGCCTTCCCCTAGCCCGCCAATTCGTCTCCGAACGCCTCAGCACTGCCGAAGAAAGCATTCCGACCGGATATGGCCGGCCTGAGATCGGACCGATGACGACCGGGCTGAGCGAGATTTACATGTTCACCGTCGAGGGCGAGGGCTACACGCCTATGCAACTCCGCACCATCCTTGACTGGGACATCATGTTCCGTCTCCGCTCCGTGCCTGGCATCGTCGAAGTGAACACTCAAGGCGGATATGCAAAGCAGTACCAAGTGGTCGTCGATCCCAAGAAACTGATCGCGTTCAAGGTCTCACTGCAAGAAGTATTCGAGGCGCTGGAGAAGAACAATGCAAACACCGGCAGTGGGTACATAGAACATAACCAGGAGCAGTACGTCATCCGGGGCGAGGCCCTCGTCAAGTCGATTGGCGATATCGAGAACACTGTCATTGCAACCCGCACGGGAGGCGTGCCGGTGCTGGTCAAGAACCTCGGGGACGTTCGCGAAGGCTCGATGTTGCGAATCGGTGCAGCTACTGCGAATGGGAAAGGAGAAACTGTCGTTGGCGTCGCCATGATGCTGGCGGGCGAGAATGCGAACCAAGTAGTGGCCCGCGTGAAAGACAAAATCACCGAGATTCAAGCGTCGCTACCGAAGGGCGTAAAGATCGTTCCGTTCTACGACCGGGCAAGTTTCGTCGATCGCGTCCTGCACACAGTTCGCAAGAATCTGCTGGAAGGCGGGTTACTAGTCGTGGCCGTCCTGCTGCTTATTCTCGGCAGTCTCCGCGGCGGGCTGGTCGTCGCATCCGCCATTCCGCTGGCAATGATGGTTGCCTTCATCGGCATGCTGGCGGCTGGAGTCAGCGGCAATCTGATGAGCCTCGGAGCGATTGACTTCGGCATCATCGTCGATGGTTCCGTGGTGATGATTGAAAACATCACTCGTCGGCTGCACGAGAGACGAGAAGCCGCTGGACCTGCTGGCCGATTTGCAACCATTCGGGAATCAGCTACAGAAGTCATTAGACCTGTGGTGTTTGCCGTTCTCATCATCATCCTCGTGTACTTTCCCATTCTTTCCCTTAGCGGCGTCGAGGGGAAGATGTTCCGGCCGATGGCGATAACGGTAATCTTCGCCCTGGTCGGGTCTCTGGTATTGGCGGTGGTGTTAATGCCAGTTCTCGCGTCCTTCTTCCTGCGCGAAGGCCGTGAAGAGCAGACGTGGTTCATGCGCCGAGCACGAGGGATCTATGATCCGACACTCGCCTGGGCGACGCGGAACAGCAAGAAGGTCGCGGGGCTTGCGCTCGCTCTCTTCCTCGTGAGTGTCGTTCTGTTTCTCTTCATCGGACGCGAGTTCATTCCCCGCCTCGATGAAGGTGACATCCTGCTTCAGCCGATACGTCTGCCCAGCATTTCGCTGACGGAATCGCTTAATACCGCCACTCGCATTGAGCGTGTTGTTAGACATTTTCCCGAAGTGAAGACGGTTGTTACCCGCACCGGAACCGCTGAAGTCGCCACTGACGTGATGGGAATCGAATCGTCTGACATGTTCGTCATTCTGAAGCCACGGTCGGAATGGAAGCACGATATATCCCGCGATCAGCTTATCGCTGAGATGAAGGAGGAACTGGAGAAGCAGGTCCCCGGGGTGGGCTTTTCCTTTACCCAGCCTATCGAGATGCGCTTCAACGAACTGATCGCCGGCGTACGCTCCGACATCGCGGTGAAGATTTTCGGTGATGATCTCGACACGCTCCACGACAAAGCCGAGCAGGTTGCTGCCGTGCTCAGTACAGTAAAGGGAGCTGCCGATGTGCGGGTTGAACAGACCGCGGGGCTTCCTGTCATTCGCGCCAGCATCGACCGAAACCGTCTGGCGCGCTATGGACTCACTGCGCAGCAAGTGCTGGACACCCTTGAAGCGGCACGTGTCGGCAAAGTTGTCGGCACGATCTTTGAAGGGCAACGGCGGTTCTCACTGGCGGTGCGCATGCCCGAGTCTGTTTCTGCGGATGCGCAAGCCCTCGCGAACCTTCCGATCTCAACCGCCGAAGGACAAGTTGTGCCGCTGTCGCAACTCGCGAATGTCAACGTTGAAGTGGGACCGGCACAGGTCAGCCGCGAGAACGTGCAGCGGCGAATCACAGTCGAAGCGAATATTCGTGGCCGCGATCTCGGCAGCTTCATCACCGAAGCGCAGCAGAGGGTCGGAGCGAAGGTCTCGCTGCCGCCGGGCTATCACGTCGAATGGGGCGGCCAGTTCGAACAGTTGCGGGAGGCCACGCGGCGACTGGCAGTGGTGGTGCCGCTCACCATGGCTCTTATATTTCTGTTGCTGTACACGGCGTTCGGCTCGTGGAGACCGGCCGCGCTGATCTTTCTAAACGTACCGTTGGCGATCACTGGTGGGCTGTTCGCGCTGGAAATGCGGGGATTGCCCTTCAGCATTTCCGCCGCTGTCGGGTTCATCGCGCTCTTCGGCGTCGCGGTACTGAACGGGGTGGTTCTTGTTTCGTACATTATCCAACTCCGCCAGGAAGGTCGGTCAGTCGAAGACGCAGTTCTCGAAGGTGCAAAGACACGGCTTCGCCCAGTGCTCATGACAGCACTGGTAGCGAGCCTTGGGTTCATTCCAATGGCACTGAGCACCGGAGTCGGCGCAGAAGTTCAGCGCCCGCTCGCGACAGTTGTCATTGGTGGCCTTATTACGTCAACACTTCTGACTCTGGTCGTCTTACCCACGATTTATCGGTGGTTCGAAGGGCGACGCGAAGAAGCGGAATTCTAAGGAGAGAACATGCACGAGATCAAAGCGATCATTCAGCCTTTCATGCTGGACAAAGTCTTAGATAGCCTTCGCCAAGTCGAGAACATGCCCGGTGTCGCCGTATCAGAAGTGCGAGTGCTTTCTCGGACACGAATGGCTGCCGAGAACGGCGAGCCGGCAACGGAGCACCTGAAAATGACGAAGATTGAGACCGTTGTTTCCGATGCTCTACTTGAAATAGTTTTACGGACAATTCAGGAGCATGCTCATACTGGGAATCCGCTCGATGGCAAGATTTTCGTGTACCAAGTAAACGATGTGATTCGGATCCGCACAGGCGAACGCGGTGAAGCCGCAATCTGAAGCGGGTTCGGCAGTCATAGGAGGAACAAACATGGAAGCATTTGAACGCACGGTAACGACTGACAAGGGATTTGATGAAGCCGTGACAGCCATCGAGAGGAAGGCCGGAGAGAAAGGATTCCGCGTCCTACACACGCACGACGTGGCAGCCACTCTCGCCGAGAAGGGCTTTCCGAGGGAGCCACTGAAGATCGTCGAGATCTGCAACGCAAAGTACGCCAGCCAAGTGCTGGAGAAGGATGTGAAGATCGCGCTGATGCTTCCGTGTCCTATCAGTGTTTATGTGGAGAAGGGTAAGACGCACATCAGCACGCTCCTGCCCAGTTCGATTGCGCAGTTCTACCCCAACGCAGGAATCGAAGACCTGGCATCGCAGGTCGAACGTATCGTGCTTGAAATCGTGGAAGGGGCTCGCTGAATACGATGGAGCACAAGCGACTGGACATCTACGTAGCGAATCTGGATTGCGAGAACGAAGCTGCTGTCATCACTCGCGGCCTGAAGGATACGCCTGGCATTTTCGAGCTGCGGGTGTACCCCAAGGCGGCGAAAGTCACGCTTGAGTTCGATCCGGCAGCTGTTTCGCCCGATAGTGTGCGCGAGAGGCTCAGGAAGATGGGCTTTCCTCCACAGCAGGGACGAACCCTGGCTGCCCCTCCGAAGCCGTGGCGCAATGCGAAGGTGCTGACATCCGCAACTTCGGGTCTTCTCCTGCTGGTGGGTTGGTTGGCAGGCCTGGCCGGGGGACCGGAATCCGTTTCGCTAGCTATCTACCTGATCGTCATTATGGTCGGCGGCTATTTCTTCGGTCGCGAGGCGATACAGGAGCTCTTTGTTGAGCATGAGATCGGGATCGAGTTGCTGATGACTATCGCCGCCATAACAGCCGCCGCAATGGGCCAGGGCGCTGAAGGCGCTATGCTCGTATTTCTATATTCGATCTCAGAAGCTGCGGAAGGCTACACGCAGGAGAAGACTCGCTCGGCAGTGCGTGCGCTGATGGATTTAACGCCGAAGACGGCCAGGGTTCAACGGGACAGCGGCTTTTTCGAGATTCCAGCAGGGGAGATTCAAGTCGGCGACCTCTTTGTGGTTCGGCCGGGGGAAGCGATGCCCACTGACGGCGAAGTAGAGAGCGGTTCGTCCAGCGTCGATCAATCCCCTGTCACCGGCGAGAGTGTTCCGCTCGATAAAAGTGTGGGCGATGCTGTATATGCCGGCTCGATCAATGGGACAGGGGCACTGCACGTAAGAGCAACAAAGGCATTCGCAGAAAATACCATCTCGCGGATCATCCAAATGGTTCAGGAAGCGCAGGAGAAGAAGGGCAAGAGGCAGCGCTTCGTCGAACAATTCGGAAAGCGATACAGCCCTGCGGTTCTGGCGCTTGGAATTGCTGTAGCCATAGCGCCCCCGCTCCTGCTCGCTGCCAACTGGACGATGTGGCTCACTCGGGCCACGGTGTTGATTGTTGCCGCTGCGCCTTGCGCGCTGGTGATCTCGATTCCGATCACACTCGTAGCTGCATTGGGGGCCGGAGCACGCAAAGGTGTCCTCATCAAAGGTGGGCTGTATGTCGAGGAGTTGGCAAAAATTACCGTCATCGCGCTGGACAAGACAGGCACGATTACTCGGGGCGAGCCGGCCGTAACTGATGTGATGCTTCTCGGCTCGGCGAAAGGCCCACTTAACGAGAAGCAGTTCATATCTGTGGCAGCAGGCATCGAGCAAAACAGCGAGCATCCACTGGCGCGTGCAATTGTGGAATACGCGGCGGCACAAAATACGGATCCTGTTGCGGTCAACGACTTTCGCGCGCTCCCGGGTGTTGGCGCCTCTGCTTCACTGGACGGCTCGAACGTTTACGTGGGCAGTCCCGCGTTCTTTCGAGGCCAGACTGTCCCGCCCGACGACGTGCAAGTTCATATCGAGCGATTGCAGGCGGATGGTAAGACAGTGGTACTCGTTGGGACAGAGAGTTCCATATGGGGGTTGATCGCCATTCGCGATCAGGTGCGGGCCAACGCAAGCCAGGTCATCGCCAAGCTCCACGCGGCAGGTGTGAGAAAGGTTGCGATGCTCACAGGTGACAACTTCCGCTCCGCTCAGGCCATTGCCAAGGAGGTCGGTATTGACGAAGTGTTTGCCGACCTCAAGCCACATGACAAGGTCCTGAAGGTGCGCGAGTTGGCTGAGCAATACGGACATGTTGCTATGGTGGGGGACGGCGTGAACGACGCACCTGCGCTTGCAGAGGCCACTGTGGGCATCGCGATGGGAACTGCGGGTTCGGATGTGGCGTTGGAAACGGCCGATGTTGCGTTGATGGCCGATGACTTGGAAAGCCTTTTGTATGCGTTACAGTTGGCCAGACGGAATCAACGAATAGTTCACCAGAACCTGGCGTTATCGGCAATCGTGATCGCGGCGCTTGTCGTCGGCGCGATTGGCGGTTGGTTCACTTTGCCGATAGCTGTTCTCGGCCATGAAATCAGCGAATTCATTGTTATTGGCAGTGGATTACGCATGTTGCGTGCGTAAAGAGGCCCGCTGCCCGTACACGAGAGGAACAAAACATTCAACACGCAGCCTGCATGCAACTATCGCAGCTCGCGAGTCGACGGCGGGGAGACCAGACGAATGCTATGAGAAGTCACGCTCGGATTCTGTATGTTTTCTTAGCTCTGCTCTTCATGGCAGGTTGTGTCCATCGTGGAGAAATCCCCGCTGACACATCCAGTCGAAACATGGCGACAGAACCCGAGAAGGGGGACGTCGTTCCCAACGTTCTGCTGGGGATCTTAGCGGATGCGAGTTATCACCAGGAAGCCAGTGATCGCCTTGGAAAACGATGCATTGCAGTTAATCGATAAGACCCTCGGTGCGAGCGTGTCTCAGGTCTTCATCGTTACGTATGCAGACAAACCGGACTTGATCCAAGACTGGACTCCACTGGATCCTGTTAGTGGGTTAATAACACCGATTGAAATAAAGAACTGGGACAACCGACGAACCGTTTTGTACGACGGTCTTGAAATAGCTCTGCGACACCTCGCTGCCCGGACAGACCCTCAGAAGAAGGTATTGATAGTCATAGGTGAAGGCAATGATTACGGTAGTCTTGCTCGATATTCGGAGGTCAGAACATTGGCGGTTAAGGGAAATATCCAATGCTTTGCGCTCCTGATCGCAAACCACAATTTGATGGGCGGCAGAGTTCGCCACTACGGGTTCAATTTGTGCGATCTTTCATCGAAGACTAAGGGTGACTGCTACGACGTGGAAAACAGCCCAAAAAACTGCACAAATCCCTGGTAAGCTAACAGGAAAGGTTTTGCAGGCGCGTCGCTAATTGGTCTCATCCGGACGTAGATGAACTGACTGCTAGAATTTCGATGGGCTCTCAGAGTTTTACAGTCAAGCGCCCCAAAAAGCGATCGCTTCAAAGCGAACAAAAACTTTGTCCATCGTGCTTACGGACGATACCGGCAATTGGCTCCAGACGAAAATACCTTCTCGTGCTGTTCCAGTTATCAGAGAACAACCCCCCTTCCGAAGTCGGTCAGCGTGGAAGTCGGGAAGTCGTCGGACGCCATTGCGGACACATCACCTTGGCCCGGTCCGGCTAGAACCCCGCCAGCTACTACGCCGTTGTGCACTACACAGATCCGACCGGTAACCCTCCTACTCCACGGGATGTCCACTCATCCACCACATAAAAGGACCGTCAGAATCATTGCCGCGAGAACAACGACTATTCCAAACATCGTCCGCCGTAGTTGGTGAATTGCTGTCGATCATTCTTCCGGACTGCCTCACATTTTTATCGCTCAGAAATCACAACAATCACTGCGATCACAGAGTTAAGATGCTGGTCGATGACGCGACGCGAAAAGTGGTTCTTCCTTTTGGGATTCGTAACCGCCCTCGTGATAGTAGGCCTGATACACCACCTTGCTACTTCCCCTCACTAAGCTCTCTTTTCTCATTTCCTGAAAGACCTTTTTCGAGATGAGCTCGACCGCAGCGCCTCGCGTGCGAACAACACACCCAAGCCGATAAACAAGGCGCCGCCCATGAGCGTCCGAAGCATCAAGTCATTGTGCATAAGCATGTGCCACATGGCTCGACCAAGCAGTAAAGCACCGATAAACACAAACAGAGAACTGGAACCCAATCCAAACCAATCGGTTTGGGCTCGCATTCCGCGTTTTGTTCCTGTCGGCACCATTTTTCAGAGTTCCCGCCTATATGGCGGCTTCACCTCGTTCGCCTGACCTGATCTTCACAACGTCGGACACGGGATAAACAAAAACCTTTCCGTCTCCTGGGTTGCCGGTGTGAGCTTTCTCAAGGATTACCTTCAGAACTGACTCTACTAGTCGATCAGGTACCACGATCTCCACTTTCGCTTTCTTGACGTACTCGACGCCTTCCTTGAGCACTGGGCTCGGGGAGCCAACGGCACGTGCGCGACCGAAGCCTCGCACGTCCGATACTGTTACGCCTGGGAGACCATCAATTTCCTTCAAGGCTTCGACTACCTTGGAGAGCAGGAACGGCTGAATAATCGCTTTTATCTCTTTCATTGTTTCCACCTATATCTCCACTTCCTCGCGCCGTGCTTCGAACCAGCGATATAGTGTCGGAAGAACGAACAGCGTCAGAAGTGTGGAAGTCACCAATCCGCCAATAACAACGGTCGCCAAGGGGCGCTGCACTTCCGCTCCCGCGCTCGTCGCCAGCGCCATCGGAACGAATCCTAGGCTCGCCACCAAAGCGGTCATCAACACAGGACGAAGTCGCGTGATCGCCCCCTCGGTGACTGCATCTTCGAGGGGTGCCCCCTCTCTGCGTCGTTGGAGGATATACGAGATCAGCACGACGCCGTTCAGCACAGCAATACCTGACACGGCGATGAAGCCAACGCCTGCAGAGATACTGAGCGGCAATCCACGCAGGGCAAGCGCCAGAATCCCTCCGCTGGCAGCAATCGGCACGTTCAAGAAAATTAGAAGTGCCGGTCGCATCGTATTGAACGTTGTGTAGAGCAAAATGAAAATCAAGAACATAGATAAGGGAACAACAATCATCAAACGCTGCGTCGCCCGTTCGAGATTCTCAAACTGGCCTCCCCACGTAATCCAGTAGCCGGTCGGCAAAGAGACCTTGCTGCCGACGGCTGCCTGCGCATCCTTGATAAAGCTGGACAAATCACGACCGCGAACATTCGCCTCAACGCTGATACGGCGATGAATGTCAGAGCGGCTAATCTGTGCCGGCCCCTCCTCCACCTTGAGCTCAGCTAATTGACTGATCGGTATCAGGCGACCTTGTGGATCTGCGACCTTGATGTTGCCGATCTTTTCAACGGCGTCCCGATCCGATTTCTCAAAGCGCACTTGTAACGCAAAACGCTTTTGTCCCTCGAGAACTTGCCCCACCTCCTTCCCTCCGATGGCCTCAACCGCATCAAGCACGTCACGAGTGTTTATCCCGTAGCGCGCAATTTGGTCGCGTTTGACGTTCACGCGAAGATATGGCAATCCGCCAGTCTGCTCGGCCTTCACGTCCGCTGCGCCAGGAATCTGCGACACCACTCGGACAATCTCGTCTGCTTTCTGCCGAAGCATGTCGAGATCGCTACCGTACAGCGTAATTGCGACATCGGAGCGAACGCCGGCGATCAGCTCTTGCATTCGCAGCTCGATTGGTTGCGAATAGCTAAAGATGTTGCCCGGAACCTTATCCTTGAGCGCTTTGTCGAAGGCTTCGATAAGGCCCTCACGGTTCGATGCTGTCTTCCATTCGTCATGCGGCTTCAGGATCACGTATACGTCGCTGACTTCGACACCCATGGGGTCGGTGGCAATCTCTGCCCGCCCCGTACGCGACACCACCGTTTCGACTTCGGGAAATTGCTTGAGAACCTTCTCCACCATCGTTGTACTGTGAACGGATTCAGACAAAGCAACGCTGGGCAGTCGCCACGTCTGAAGGGCAATCGTGCCTTCGTCTAGCCGGGGGATAAACTCTGCTCCCATGAATATCGCAGCAACGACTCCAACGACCAAAACAACGGTCGCTACTGCCGCCGTGAGTCCCGGACGGATCATGACTCTCTTCAGCCAAGGTATGTAGTGTTCCTTTACCTTGTGGATTAGCTTCGATTCTTCTTCCTTTACGTTCTTCGCCAGGAAAAAGGAACTGAGCACGGGCATGAGAGTGAGTGCAAACACCAACGAGGCGATCAAGGCAAAGATGACCGTCAAGGCCATCGGCCGAAACATCTTTCCCTCCACTCCTTCGAGTGTGAGGATGGGGACGTAGACGACAATGATGATCAGAACTGCGAAAAATACGGGGCGCGCTACCTCGCGTGCCGAGTCGAGTACGACGGTGAAGTTGTTTTTCTCTCCACGCGATTTTGCCTCGGCCAGGTGACGAATGATGTTTTCGACCATCACCACCGAACCATCTACGATGAGACCGAAATCGATGGCGCCGAGACTCATCAGATTTCCGCTGATGCCGAACCACACCATGCCGGCAAATGCCGCAAGCATGGAGAGTGGAATAGCGGCGGCAACGATCAATGCTCCTCTGATATTGCCGAGGAGCAGCAATAGGATGACAATGACGAGCAGAGCACCTTCTACGAGGTTTTTCTCTACAGTCTTAATGGTTTGCTGGACGAGATGTGTGCGGTCGTAATAGGTATCAACCGTCACACCCTGTGGCAGGGTCTTCTGAATTTCTAGTAGTTTCTTGTCGACCTGGTTAGCAACGACGCGTGAGTTTTCTCCAATCAACATCATCACCACGCCCGTCACGACCTCACCGCGACCGTCCCGCGTCGCAGCGCCCTGCCGCAGCATTGGAGCGAACTGCACATTTCCCAAATTCTTGATGTAAACGGGCGTGCCGTTCTTTGTAGCTCCGACAACTATGTTGCCAATGTCCTCCAATGATCCAACCAGCCCCTCACCCCGTACTACATATTGCTCCTGATTGTGCTCGATGTACCCACCGCCGGAGTTGAAGTTGTTCTTTTCCAGGGCTTCGAACACCTTCGAAAGCGGGATGTTGTAGCTAACAAGGCGGTTTGCATCCAGCTGAACCTCGTAAGTTTTTAGCTCGCCTCCGTAGCTGTTGACTTCGACAACGCCAGGAACAGATCGCAGGATCGGTGCAATGTCCCATTCCAAGATGCTGCGAAGTTCCATCAAAGATTTGCCATCACCGCGAACCTCGAACTGGTAGATCTCGCCAAGTCCCGTGCTGATCGGGCCCATCTCCGGCGTGCCAAAGCCTGCTGGGATAGCTTCCTTCGCCTGCGGCAGCCGTTCCATGACTAAACGTCGACAGAAGTACACGTCCATGCCTTCTTTGAAGAAGATCGTCACTGAAGAGAGACCGAATCGCGAAACAGAGCGGATTTCGGTAACGCCGGGAAGTCCGCTCATTGCCGTTTCGACTGGGAACGTTACGAGACGCTCGATCTCAAGTGGACCTAGTCCAGGGGAGTTGGTGAGGACCACGACTTGGTTTGGAGTAATGTCCGGTACGGCATCAATCGGCAGTGCCTGCATTGCCCAAATGCCAACTGCGATAACTAGAACGGCAAAGACAATCACTAAAAAACGATTTCGAAGTGCGAACTCAACGACCCTGTTCATGGAGGTTTATTCCTCCCCGCCGATGAGTTCACGCATGAGGGCGCTCTTGACGTAGAAGCTGCCTTTTGTGACCACCTGTTCTCCACCCTTTAAACCGGACCTGACCTCAACCAGGTCGGGTGTTCGCTCGCCTACCTCAACGACTCTTTTCTCAAACTTAGTTGGTTCAGTTCGGACGAAGACTACGGTCTGGCCATTGATGTCCTGCAGAGCCGTAGCTGGAACAGTGATACCCGTTTTGGATTCCTTCGTTGGTACCGTGACCGTGGCAAACATCTCCAGTTTCAGACGGCCGTCTGAATTGGGGAGAACACAGCGGAGCTTGGCAGTGCGAGAGGAAGGATCCAAGGCATCGCTCAGGTAAGCTATCTTGCCGCGGAAGACTTCGTCGGGATAGGAGGCGAGCTTTACGTCGCATTCGCCGCCCCGAGCGACGTATTGGATGTCTTTTTCGTAAACATCGGCAAGCGCCCATACCGTGCTGGTATCCACCACGGTGAAGAGTTCTTTATCGCGTCCGACTACTTCGCCTCTGGAGACATCGTACTTGGTTACAACTCCCGAAAGTGGCGTACGAACCGTATTGTGAGAAGCCGTCCGATGGATTGCGTGCCCGGGGCTGTTCAGTTGCTTAATGTCGGCATCGGTAAGACCAAAACGGTGCAGCCTTTCTTCCGACCTCGACAGTTCCGCGCGTCGGCTGTCCACTTCGGCCGTCGCTTGCTGGTACTCGGCTCGCCGAAGCTCCAACTCTCGAGGAGAAATCGCTTCCACTGCGATCAGGGAATGCGCTCGGTCAAGGGACTTCCGCGCGACGTCCTGTTGGGCAAGAGCCTTGTCCACGCCCCCTGCCAGGTTCTTGTATTCCCCGACCGATTCCCCAAGCTCAATGCTGTCGTAGATCAGCAGCGGCTGACCTTTCTTTACCCGGTCCCCTAGCTGGACGAAAACATCCTCGATCACGCCCTGCGAGAGCGGAACGATATGCGATACGCGCGACTCATCGGGCGAGATGACTCCGGTTGTGGTTACGACCTGTTGAACTTTTCGTTCGGCGGCTTGCGAAAACTCGATGCCTCCCGCGTTCTGTGCATCCGCTGGGATCTCCACAATGTTGGGATCCGTCTTTGCTTCAGCAACTTCGGCTGCTGGCTTTCGCGAACGCACAAACATAACGACGGCGACGATGATTGCAATGACGACAATACCGGCAATGAACGCCCTCTTATTCACGCTAAAATTCCTTTCCTACGGAAGCTTCCAACTGGAAGGCAGCGATTCTGTAATCGAACTGCGCCTGGTTATAGGAACGAAGGGTTTCGCGATAAACGCGCTCCGAATCAAGCAAACCAATCAGATCCAACGCACCTAGCCGATACGACTCCTGCGCGATCTCGTGCGTCTTCCTCGCAACCGGGACGTATTCCTTTTCCAATGCACCGAGACGCTCCGCTTGTGTTTGCAGCGCTTGGTATCCCTGTTGGACCTCGCGGCGGACGGCCAGCAGCGTTCGGGTCACTTCATAGCGTTGCTGCTCTACTTGGGCTGTGGCTCTACCGATTCCGCCTTGATTGCGATTGAAGAATGGCAGCGGTACAGCGATTCCAAATACAGCAGTGTTCAAGCCGAAGTCGCGTTTATATCCGAAGGAAGGTGTAATGTTGGGTACAGCTTCCGCCCGTTGCAGTTCGACTTCTCGGCGATTGCGTTCGAGTCGTTGCTGTGCGGCCAGCAAATCGGGGCGGCTTTGAAGTGCCTGCTGCAGTAGCTCGCTGAGTTGAACTGGTTGGATCGTCGTTCCTAATGGCTCGGTGACGTCGAATGCCGAAGTGAGGTCGGATGCGCCCACAACTTCGAGCAGAGCAGTCTTCGCGTTTCTGAGCTGGAGATTGGAATCAAGGACGTCCGTATAAAAGCGAAGCCTCTCCGCCCTGATACGGTTCATCTCCAATCCGGACAATTCCCCTTCCTTAAAACGGGCCTCGTTAAGCCGGATAACATCGTCGAACTGTTTCAGAATTTCCTGCGCGAGTGAGAGCTGCGCTTTTGCAAGAACAACTGCAAAGTATCGCCGCTTGGTTTCGAGCCTTACCTCTCGCTCAGTGTTCTGAACATCTGATCCTGTCGCGGTGAGATCTTGTTGCGCAACGCGTGTGCGCTTTGATCTTTTCCCGGCCGTTTCAATTGTTTGCCCGGCGCGAAACGTAAGCTCCTGGTTGTTCCAAAAGGATCCCGGATTGGACTCGAACAGAGGATAGCTTTCCGAATTGATATCAAATTCCGGATTCGGAAGTTGCTTGGCCTGGCGCAAGTTTGCATTTGCGATCGGCACATTCTGGCGGTCGCGCAGCATGATTGGGTTGTTCTTCATTGCAAGTTGCAGGGCCTCCTCAAGCGTGAGCTGTTGGGGAACTGCAACTTGATCCTGAGCGAAGGCTCCAGCGGGCACGATCAGCAGCAGGAATATAATGGTCAGACATCTCCCTATACAGGGCAGGACTTTCAGGGTCATTTCGACCGCTCCTCAAAAAAACCTGTTGGTAGTAGAAAATCGCGAAGTTGGAACAGAGCCTCTGCCCACCGCCTGTTGGTTTCACCATGTGAAGCACCAACAATGGCTGCCACCCACGGCGTCGGAATGGACAGGGCCGCATGGAGGATGAAGATAGCCCGATCAACCTCTGCTAGACGAAGGATGGAAGAGTGCAGAGCATCTTGAGTTGTCAGGCGGGCTCGACGCGTTCTGCATCGCGTAAAAGCATCACGCAGTAGCTGAACTGGCTTTCCCTCAGGGATGTTGGTAGCTACGCTCGGTGATTGGCCGAACGTGTCGATTGTTACTTCCTCTGCCAGGCTTCGATCGCCGAGGAATAGCTCGCAAAATCGAAGCACTGTTGTGGCCCAGTGACGTATACGCTCGACTGATCCAGCCCCGGCGCTTGTCCCTGTTGAGTCTGCCAAACGACGCAGGATCATCTCGCCTCCCGAAATTGAGAGGGAGGCACGGCGGGCCTTGCTGGGTTTAGTAGCGTGCGCAGCTCTTCCAGAGCGTCAAAGCAGAGACGTCGGAGTTGGCCCTGATCAAGGCCGGTTATCTCTCCGATCGTTGCCATATCCAGAGACAAACCGCGGAAGAGCACAATTACGGCACGTCTGCGCGGCTCGAGCTGAGTCACGGCTCTTATTACCGGATCGGTGATTCGGGACGGCAAGACATGCGCTGCCACGGCTTTCTGCAAGGCCCGTCGCAACAACGGAATCCGAGCGTCAGGGTTCGAGGATGTGCCGGAACCATGTATGTGTTCCGCTAACGTGTCGATCGTCAGAGCTTCCGCTGCTGCCTGATCGCCTACAAACATCTGGAAGAATCGCAGTACGGTCGGAGCCGAGTTCAAAGAGAACTGTTCCGCGTCCGCGATGGCGCGCTTCTTGAAGAACATAGGATTTAGTCCGCGGTGAAAAAAGTCCTGGTGCGACCTTCAACGGAGAGTTCCCGAGGAGGTCAGGACGGGGGCAGACTAAGCGCGAGGAGGGTGATAATGAGGTTCCGCGTATTCCGAAAGATGAAGGATTGGATCCGGCGCAACGTCTTCGGGGCGGCTCGCAATCGTTGACAACTCAAAATGCGGCGTGAGTGAAACGTGAGAGCAGCAACAGAAGCAATCGTCCTCGTTTGAAGGAGATGCTGGTTGCGAATCTCGGTTCTGATCGATCGATACAGTAGCCGATTGTTGTTGAGGAACCGGGAGGAAGTCGCTATCGGCCTGACACAGGGAAGGCACACTCATATCCACTACTGCCCAAAGCAGTATCAGGAGAGACGCGAACCTGCGCCAACCGACGTTCATGCTCATGTATATGATTACCAGAGTTCGGCTGCTGTCACAATTTATTGTGACAGGTAGGTGGACTGAAGTAATCGGACTGTGTTGCTGACGGGGAAGGATTTCGCCTTAGTTCAGCGCCTTTCAGGCGCGGGGCGGCGCCGTGAAAGAAGAACCTCGCCAGCGAATCACTCTTGGACCAGATCTACAAACATGACCCTGGGTACTTCTTCGAACAGTATCCCTCAAAACTAAGACTCGAGTCAGGACGATGAATCACTATGCCGTTATTAATCATCGTTGCCCAATGATCGTCAGCCTTGCTCGGAACGCGCCGCCCCCCGCTGCGCATGTGATGGTTATCACATCCAGTTTGTGACAATGCTGGTAGAAGTAGTTAATCCGATAGCGCTGTTCCCGGCCATCTCTCTTACGGTGCTTCGTATCGATTGGGCGTGCGAAGACTGAGTCGAAGGACGTTCTTTTGTGAGCCGCAAGTTCGTTATCGTGGCGGTTGGTCTGCTTGTTCTACTGGCACTGCCATTCCTGGCCTGGAATGGCCTCGTGGAGGCGGCCGATGCTTCGTCTTACGATATGCTGCTGAGGCTGAGCCCCCGGCGACAGGGTGCAGCTCAAAAACAGGTTGTATTACTCGCAGTCGATGACAACACTGTCAATCGATACGGTCCCCTTCCTCTCAATCGTGCCGTTCTGGCATCAGCCCTCGATTCGGTAGCCAGTGCGAAACCGAGCGTACTTGTTGTAGATGTTTTGATTTCAGAACATACGCAAGAGAAGGCGGATGCCAGCTTAGCCGATGCATTAGGTCGTTTCCCAAAAGTCGTCCTTGCGTCAGCGTTGGAGCCAGGAAGTGACGCCACAGCATCTCGGTGGATAACACCTCTTCCAGACTTTCAATCTCGCGCGTACGCAATCGGGCACGTGCATATTGAGCCAGATCGGGACGGTGTTGCGCGCTCGTTGTTGCTTACGAAAGCAAATCAAAGAAGTCGCTATTGGGCTCTGGGTTTTGAAGCGTTTCGGGCAGCAATTGGCGCTGAGGGATCGCCGATCGAATATTCCAATCGAGTCGTAGTGGCTAAGCGTAGTGTGCCAGCGTCGCAATCAAGTGGGCGCCTCCTTTGGATTAACTACGGCGGACCAGAAGGAACATTCCAGCGCGTGTCTGTCGCAAGCGTGTTGGAAGGTCGTGTGCCTTTATCTGCCTTTACCGGGAAGGTGGTGATCCTCGGCGTCACTGCCCAGGGAGCTGGAGACCGGATATTCACGCCATTTTCTGCTGGCGTTGGGATGAGTGGTATCGAAATTCACGCCAACATCTTCGCAACGCTTCTGGACGGCGCCTACCTGTCACCGCTCGGGCCCGTTTCGGAACTCATCCTTCTGCTCGCCATAGTTGCAGCAGTTACCGCCGCTGCCTGGTGGCGCAAGGGGCGATCTCTGGCCGCGGTAGCAATCGTGGGGATTGTCGTCATCCCTGTTTTTTCGTATTGGGCGCTACGGGCGGGTCTCATCATTCCGGTGGCATCGTGCTTAGTCACTCACGTCTCTGCTTCGCTGGTTTGTTTCCTTGGACAGACCCGCTTTATTCGCCGTCAACTCGGTGAGGCAGTACAGGGACGGAAAGAATATGCGTTCCGACTCCAGGCCGTAGCCCACGAGATCAAAACTCCGCTCACGGCCATTCACGCTTCCAGTCAACTGATAACCGATTCCGATGTTCCCGAACGGAAGAAAGAAGAGATCGCTCAGCGAATCTTTAAAGAATCCGGAAGGTTGTCGGGAATCGTTACCACCTTTTTAGACGTAGAACGGATTTCGGCCGGGGCTTTGCAGTTACAAAGGCAGCAAGTTGAACTCGCTGCAGTGGTTTCTGAGGCAAGCGAACGCGCTCAGTTATTGGCCTTAAAGAAAGAAATAACGATCAGAAAGGTGCTGGAGACTGTAACGGTCCCGGGTGATTCAGAGTTACTTGAATATGCGATCTATAACCTGATAGCGAACGCAGTGAAGTACAGTCCGAACGGATCGTCTATCACTGTCAGCGTGCGATCCGACCCGAGGTTTGCATCTGTCGCAGTTGCTGATCAAGGCTGTGGGATTGAAGTCGCTGAGCAAAGCCGGATCTTCGAACGGTTTTACCGTGCCAATAAACATCGCGAAGAGCGCGAGTCTGGCACCGGAGTGGGATTGGCACTCGTTAAGGAAATCGTGACGCAACACGGAGGAAGAATTGAGGTGGATAGCCAGCCGGGAAAAGGTTCCCGCTTTTCTCTCTTCCTCCCGAGGGAGTGTGAGCGATGACACCAAGGCTGCCTGTGTTGCTAGTCGATGACGACGAAGGGATTACGTTCTCAATTGCGACATATCTGCAAGCGAAAGGCTACCCAGTCACGGTCACCAACAGTGGAGAGGAAGGATTACGTCTCGCCTCCGAAGAGAAATTTCCTCTCGTCCTGGCTGACATCTACATCGACCGTGTAACGGGACTCGACATTCTGAAGACCGCGAAAGCAGCGTGGTCAGATTGTGCCGTCATCCTGATGACGGCCAAGGGCTCTGTTCGAACTACGGTGGAGGCCGAATCTGGTGGCGCGTTCGACTATCTACCCAAACCGATTGACCTTTCTAACCTCCTGAAGGTGCTCGAAAGAGCAGAAAAGTCACTTCGAAGCGAACGGCCTGTTGCTGAGGCCAGCGCCGAAGGAGAAATGGTCGGCGAGTCTTCGGTCATGGTTGAACTCTACAAGAACATTGCTCGCGCGGCTCGCTCCGACGCCACGGCATTGATCCGCGGCGAAACCGGCAGCGGCAAGGAACTTGTTGCACGGGCCATTCACACCGCTAGTAGTCGATCTCGGCAACCATTCGTGCCCGTCGACTGCGCAGCAATCCCCGAGAATCTCTGGGAAAGCGAACTGTTCGGTTCAACTAAGGGAGCATTCACCAGTGCGGAACGAGACCGGGCCGGAATCATTGAACAAGCTCGTGGAGGCACCATTTTCCTGGATGAGGTCGGCGAGATACCGATTTCATTTCAGGCGAAACTGCTTCGCTTCCTGGAAGCAAAGGAATATCGCCCGGTTGGGGGGACTACAGCCAGGAAGACGACCGTTCGAATCCTCGCTGCTACCCATCGGCCACTAGAAGAAATGGTTGAGCACGGCGAATTTCGTTCTGACTTGTATCACCGACTTAGTGTTCTCAACATTCCAGTTCCTGCATTACGGGATCGAGTACAGGACATTCGGCTGCTAGCATCCCGTTTCCTCGCTGAAGCCACTCAAAAACAAGGCAAGGATGTGTGGCTTGAGCCAGAAGCAATCGGAGCACTTGAGCTTCACGCATGGCCCGGCAATGTCCGTGAATTGAAGAATGCAATCGAACGACTGGTCGCTATGTCTTCCCCCGGTCCGCTCGGAGAGGCGGACGTCCGCCGGGCGTTGATTTCAAAATCGCCAGAGACAGCAAAGACAGCAAATCCGCAGACGCTAGAAGACGCTGAAAAGGAACACGTTCTCGAGGCCTTGCGTCTGAGCGGGGGAAATCGAACGCGGGCCGCAGAGCGCCTCGGCATCCAGCGCAGAACTCTTTACAAGAAGTTGGAACGCTGGGGTCTCGTGCATGAAGGGCACACCGATGTGCCCGAATCGCAGAGATCGGACATTGATGACAAAGACTAGTCACGCATTATCAGCGACTTCCGTTCGCGCGAGGTTGGTTCCTGGATTGCAACCATTGAAAGCGAGGCTAATGTGACTCGAACTCACTTCAAACTCACTGCTCTTTTGGTCCTGCTGATCACGGCCTTGCCCGTTTGGTCGCAGGTAGTGACGCAAGGCCAATTGGAGAAGGTGAAGGGGAAGGTTAGCCTTGTGCGAGGTCAGGCAGCGCCTGTCCTTCTGCACGATAACGACGCCGTCCAATCCGGGGACGAAATCCTCACGGATAAGAAGTCCTCGGCAACATTACGGATTCCTGACGGAAGTACGGTTCGTATCTATCCCAACTCGCACGTTGTTCTTCGCCCGGGCAGTGGCACTTTGAAAGAGTTTCTGAACTTGCTGCTCGGAAACGTGCGGGTGCAGATCGAAAAGCTTAGTGGCAGACCAAACCCTAAGTCGATGACCACGCCAACCGCGATCATCGCTGTCAGGGGAACTATCTTCCATGTTGCCGTTGACCAAAATGGTGATACGCAAGTGGGGGTGGAGAAGGGTCTCGTCGGCGTGGCTAATCTAGCTCATCCCGAGGATGAAGTCATGGTCAAGCCTGGACACATGGTATGGGTACGGCGCGGTCAGCGGCCCACTCAACCGCAGATGATGAACCAGATGAATCCCGGGATGATGGGGTCTGGAATGTCGGGCATGCCAGGGATCGGCATGCCGGGCAATTCAGGGACTATGGGCACACGGTCAGGAAGCACGATGGGTGGCATGGGACCAAAGCATTAAATGAGTTTGAGTCACAAGCCTCGCATTTTCATTCGAGGTGAAGTTATGAAAGCAGTCGCAAAGTTCTCGGTGTTCTTCTTGGCACTAGCGGTTTTCCCAGTCTTCGGTGCGGCACAGATGGGCCGCGGTGGAATGCACGGTGGATTCGGTCATGGAAACATGGGCGCCGGACACGGAATGGGAGTTGGGATGGGGCAAGGCAGCATGGGTCCAGGAAGTGGGATGGGATCTGGAGGATGGGGATCGATGAACCAAGGGCCAAGAATGGGTTCTGGCGGTGGTTGGGGAACGATGAATCAAGGACAAGCAGTTGGTTCTGGAAGCAATACCCGCGGAATGAACCGAGCACAAGGAACCGGTTCAGCAAACGGTGCGGGCAACGGGGGACAGACCACGACGACGCGTGCCCGGAACAGGAACCGCATTCAAGGCTTTGGCTCGAGTTTGAAGCACCGCTTCTTCGGCAGAAATCAGCAGCAATAAGCCAATACTCCCACCTCGGCCTACCAGGTACCCATTCCTGGCAGGCCGGGGTGGATTAGATTGCGCCGGAGCAACCGGTGCCACGAGGTACTTATGAACAGCCATCGAAGAAATATCACTCTTTCCATTACCCTGGTCTCGCTGGCGCTCGTCCTGGCGGCGTGCGGCGGAGGCACTAATTCCTCAACCCCCAGTTCATCCTCTTCAGCGCCGACGTTGAGTACCACCGTACAGGTGGGATTGGGAGATTCGCCAGCTGATTGGCTCACGACGTTCGGTATGACCGTCAACTCCATCATGCTGACGAATAGCAATGGCAGCACGGTCAGCATGCTTCCAGCTCCCACGCAGATGGAGATGATACGGCTGATGGGAACTGTGCAACCGGTTTCGATCATGCAGGTTCCTCAAGGAACCTATACAGGCGCAACCATCAGCATTTCTTCTATTCAGATGGGCTACATGGACCCTGCGACACATCAGTACGTGCAGAAAACGATGGCCGGGCCATTCACTGGAACAGTGAACTTCAATCCAGCCATGTCGGTCGGATCTACTCCGATGTCGCTCAACTTTGACATGAACATGGGGTCATCGGTTTCCATCAGCAACGGCAACGTTACGATCACGCCGACTTTTACCGGCATGATGAACTCGCTGGGCACTGGGCAAAATCCGTGGCAGGGCTACATGCAACACATGGTTGGCTCAGTCTCAAGCGTGTCCGGATCGCAATTCACCATGAACATGTTGATGGGAATGCAATCGGCCACGTTCCACACAAACAGCAATACGCAGTTCTCCGGCATGAGCGGCATGGGAATGATGTCGAATGGAGTCATCGTCAGTGTGGATGGAATCACCCAGGCTGACGGATCGTTGCTTGCGCAACATGTCGAATACAAGTGGAATAACGGTGGCATGATGGGCGGGGGAATTGTTACGGGCATTACCGGAAACCCGCCGACTCAGTTGAATATTGTCGCGCACAACGGAATTGGTGGCAGAATGATGATGTCAGCGATAGCTGGCAACATCACCGTCAACGTTTCGAGCAGTACTCCCTATTCGGCCGACTCCGACAACGTTGACTTGGCAAACCTGCCCTTCACTCCGACCTTCGATAGTTCCAGCATTGCCAAAGGCCAGAAGATCGACGTGGTGAGCGGCGGCAATATGATGAGCGGTGGCGGCATGATGGGTGGCGGCAGCAGCTTCGGGACCATCAATGCAAGCCAAGTCGAACTGGAACAGCAGGGATTGTTCGGAACCGTCTCGAACTATACCGCCAATGGGTCTCAGGCCTCATTCACGCTGACACTTCCGGCGGACTCGGCATTCACAACTCTCACTGGAGTGTCGAGTATCACCGTCTACAAACAGAACGAAACGCAAATGCACAATCTGCCGGCAATCGCCAACGGGAATCAGGTCCAAGTAAGAGGATTGCTGTTCTACGACTCAGGCGCTTATAAGCTTGTGTCAACTTGGATTGTGGGCTCCTAATTGGGTGTTTTGACCACGAACGGGCTGCTTGAGGGCAGCCCGTAATTTCTTTTGGTCGTTCGTAAACAAAGCTGCTTTCGGCAGCTTATGTTGTCGCATCACCTCAGTTGGAAACAACACAAACCTGTCCGGGCGAACAGTCCAAATTCGTGCACGCACTGCCGCAACAAGCCCTTTCCGGTAGTTGTGACGGAGGCTCAGAACTCCAAGCATCGCAACAGACATGAACCCTATGGCTGTCCGTCCAGGAACAACTTGAGAACAGATGGGCTAAAGGCGTCAGCCAAATGCCTGTTACACGACTCTCCCAACTTGGGTTCGCCGCAGGAGCTGGGCATTGATTGCGACCGCGACTGTGCTCACGGACATGAGCACTGCCCCGACTGCTGGCGAAAGGATAATGCCCCAGCGCGAGAGAACACCCGCCGCGAGAGGAATTGCAATCACGTTGTATCCCGCTGCCCAAGCGAGATTCTGGACCATCTTTCGGTAGCTGGCCTTCGACAAGTCGATAATGCGTGACACGTCACGAGGGTCGCTACGCACTAGCACGATATCCCCGGCTTCAACCGCGACATCCGTCCCAGCACCAATTGCGATTCCAACGTCGGCGGTAGCCAGCGCCGGGGCATCGTTCACGCCATCACCGATCATCGCTACCCGCTTGCCAGAGCGTTTCAGCTGTTCTATTTTGGCTGACTTCTGCTCCGGGAGGACCTCAGCGAGCACTGTGTCGATGCCAAGTTCCGTTCCGACGGACTGAGCTACGGCACGTGCATCTCCTGTCATCATGACGACCTCGATACCTCGTTGATGCAAGTCACGAATTGCTGCATGCGACTCAGGACGGATAACATCGGCTACTGCGAACACGGCGATAGCGTCACCGCGCTCTATTAAGTAGATAGCCGACTGCCCTCGAATCCCCGCTTCCAGAGCTGCTCGTCGCAGCGATTCCGAGACGATGATGCCGAAAGCTTGGAGAAGGGCCGGTCCGCCCATCAGTAGTTCTCGTCCGTCGAGTTGGGCCTTGACTCCCTTGCCGGGAATTGCCTCGAAGCGCTGCGCTGCTGGGATCAGCAGTTGTCGCTGTTCGGCGCTCCGTACGATGCCTCGTGCAATGGTGTGTTCGGAGTCCCGTTCGACAGCAGCGGCGAGTCGCAACGCCTCGTCGGCGACAAAACCATCCGCTGTTGTGATGGCCACCACACCGAATTCACCGCGCGTCAGTGTGCCAGTCTTATCGAACACGACGGAGTTGATGAGGCGCGCCTCTTCCAGCCCCCGTCGATCTCGGACCAACAGCCCATTGTGTGCTGCGAGCGTTGTGGAGATAGCAATTACGAGCGGTATTGCCAGTCCGAGTGCATGTGGACAAGCGATGACAAGGACCGTGACCAGACGTTCAACTGCGAAAGCGGGGGCCGCTCTGAGCGAGAGCCACACAATGATCGTTACGGCTCCCGATCCAAGTGCGACGAGAGTGAGAACGAATGCCGCACGGTCGGCTAACGCCTGGGCTCGCGAGCGCGATGTCTGAGCTTGAGCGACCAGACGCATGATTCCCGCCAATGCGGTACGCTCGCCGGTGCCGGTGACTTCCACGCGAAGTGAACTGGACCCATTGACCGTTCCGGCGATCACCTTCTGTCCCTCGATTTTGTGTACTGGCCGAGATTCACCGGTGATCATGGACTCGTTAACCTCGCCGTCACCTTGGCGGACGATGCCATCGGCTGGAATGGCGGCGCCGGGTCGAACAAGGACCATGTCTCGGTTGCGCAGTGTGGAGACAGGCACCTCTTCCGTGCGATCATCGACGATTCGAACGGCGGTGTCGGGCAGAAGCTTTGCCAATTCCTTCAATGCGCCTTGAGCCTGCTGGATCGAGCGCATCTCGATCCAATGGCCGAGGAGCATAATCGTGACGAGCGTCGCCAGTTCCTCCCAAAGAGGCATACCCGGATAGCCCAAAGTTACCGCCGCACTAAAAGCAAATGCCACCGAGATCGCCAAAGAGATAAGCGTCATCATTCCAGGCAGGTGGTCGTGAAGTTCACGAACCGCTCCTAGGATGAACACCCAGCCTCCGTAAACGAACACCGCGGTACCGAAAATTGCGGGAATCCACATGGAGCCAGGGAAATGTGGCGCTGCATATCCGAGAGCACTCTGGAGCATGTGTCCCCACACGAGGGTGGGAATGGTCAGAACCACAGATAACCAGAGCTTCTTACGGAACATCGCCAGGCTGTGGCCAGCGTGTTTGTCATGGCCGGCGTGCTCCGTACCTTGGAGGTGTAGGTCGTGCGGAACTCGCTGTTCGGGGTGTTCCGGGTATCCCGGCTCAACCGGCTTTGACTGATGCGAGTGAGAATGGTGCTCGTGCGGCTGGTTCATATCAGACAGACTCGAGCACGCGCAGGAGTTTGTCGGAGGCTTCTCGCGCAATGGGTTTGAGCTGCTCGTTTTCGACTACTGAAAGCATCGCGTCGGCATCAACTACCGCAATCTCGGTTCCTCCCCCAACCTCACGGACGGTGACGTTACAGGGCAGAAGGAGACCCAGGCGTGGTTCAGCTTGAAGCGCGCGGTGTGCGAGCGGCGGGTTACACGCGCCCAGAATAATGTAATTCGGGTACTCCGCATTCAGCTTCTCTTTCATGGACTTTGTTATGTCAATCTCTGCGAGTACGCCAAATCCTTCCTGCTTCAGTTTTTCCTTCACTTTCTCAATCGCCGCTCCAAACGGCAAAGGAATGACTTTGCTGAAACCGTACTCCTGGCGAGTAACTATGTGAGCCTGCACATTCTCCTCCAAACTTCCGCTTCACTGGCAAATCTGTTTAAGCATACGCTCGTAATCTTCGCTGCTGATTTCAGGGGCGGGCCACTGTCATGTCCGTTTTGATGATCGTAGTGGCAATCGCTGTTGGCGGACCCGCGATGATTTGCTCTCTCGCTCTGTTCCGGTAGGACCAGACGGGAATCACGTGATCCCATCAAGAACTGAAGCAGACCTCACGAGGTATTCAGAACTTCTTAAACGCGTGAATATCATCGCGCCAATTGATCTTCAACCGCCCGGCGTAAAGCTAGAGGTCCATCCAAATTACCAACGGTTCCGTCAGGGTTCCCGAAGGCTGATTCGCCAGCGAATTTCACTATCTCTAGGATTCGGCCGTGCGGCTGATTTCGCCGACACTCCGCTGCGAGACGCAAGGATGTGTCCGGTTCCAGTGTATTCCCAAGAATTAGGAGATCAAAAGGTTGCGTCTTGATCAGATTCCACACTTCGTCTTCAGTGGCGGGAGCGACAACATCATAACCAAGCCCGGCGATGATCGCTTGACGCGTGCTTCTGAGAATCGCGTCCTTGGTGGCTAATAGAATGCGACGCGGTGGCGAGGTTGAGTCCCTGTCTGGCATTGCTGGTCCTGCGGCTAGATATGCGTGTTAGTTCTTGCTTATATGATATTCGCTGTCGTGTAAAGAACCAGGAAAGACTTAACGTAGACAATTAGAATCTTGCGAGGCAAGTTATGGGCGTACTTGCGAATATGTCCTATTTGCGGCAGCGATTGTCCTGTATGCGGCATCTTGCCTCAGTTTCGGAGACGTTTTTCGCCCCCGCATTGAAAACTCGAACGTGTTCCGGTTGGATTCCTAACATCTGGCAAGCAGCGTTGTGGTGACTGAGGCTTGAGCCCTCGTAAATTCGCAGCCAGACTGCAGTGCTTTCCGAAAATTAATAATGCGGATTTCGTCTTTACTTTCTACTCGGAGGTGCCGTGGTTCGCATAAACGGCATTGTGGCATCAATCTTGCTGGCTTCTGACCATCATGCTTCGCCTGGGGGGAGGACGAGGGTTAACTGCGCTTGCGCTGGTCGTGCTCGCTGGGACAACGAACATAGCCTGCTGGCAGGATTGTCTAGTGCTCTCGCATTTTCTCTCGCAGCGACAGGAACATGTGCCTGAACCTTCGCAATCAGAACCAAGATCGAACGCCAACCACGGCGAAGCGAGCGATCACACGCCCGCCCCGCACTCCTCATGCGACTACTCCTGTGGCGGTCCGTTTCTTGTTCCCATCACCCGCTCATCAGTTCAGCAAACGTTGGAACCCTCCCTAGCACCGCGTTTGGGCGTACCGAACGTAGTTGCTATTCCTCCTCATTCGAGTGTACGTGAGAGCTGTACTGGCCCACCCATCGTGCCGTCCGAAGTCTTTCTCGCCTTGGTAGTCCTAAAAATCTAGTCCTCCAGCCCCGCAGGTGCACCTGCCAATGCGGCGAAATTCTGTAAATGCGCAAGTGCGCCTTTCGGCCAAAGCTCGCGCTTGCCAACGGAGGGCTGTTTGCGATGTCGAACGAAAGCGCCCTGGACAAAGACATTACCCTCAGTAGCCCCGACTCCAGTTTCGATCGCAGCGTGGTTCCAGTGCACGCGAAAACATCAGGCGTGTCTCACATCCTGAGAGCGCACTGGCCAGTACTGCTGGGCGGGCTAGGAATCCGGCTAGTCTGTGTAGCTCTGTTGTACGGCGAGCAGCTCTCCCCAGATCGTGAGGGATTTGCATTTGGCTGGGAAGTCGGGAGAGTCGCTCGTTCGATGGTTTTGGGGAACGGCTTCGCTTCACCGTTAACGGGAGATACTGGCCCTACTGCTTGGCTGCCGCCTGTGTACACGAGCTTGCTGGCTGCAGTCTTCAAAATCTTGGGAATCTATAGCGCCCAGTCAGCGATCGCCATTCTTACTCTCAACAGTCTATTCTCCACCATCACAATCATTCCTCTCGTTGTGATTGCACAAGAGATATTCGATGGCCGGGTCGCACGCTGGGCCGCATGGGGATGGTCACTATTCCCGCTCGGGATCTTCATTCCCGTAACGAAAATTTGGGGAGAGCCGCTCGATGCCTTGCTTATGGCCGTAGTGCTACTGATGAGCTTGCGTATGGCAGGGACGAGTAGTTCCTCGTATTGGTTCTCTGGCGGCATGTTAGTCGGCCTAGCCGCTCTCACGAACCCGAATACGATGGCAGTAATCCCCGGCCTGTGGGGATGGTCGTGCCTGCGGTTAAAAAGACGCGGCAGAACATGGCGTAACCCTCTTGCGATAGGAACGCTGGGCCTCGTTATAGTCATCGCCCCATGGTTCATGCGCAACTATGCCGTTTTTGGCCAATTTTTGCCTTTTCGAAGTAATTTCTGGCTTGAGGTTTATATTGCGAATAATTCGCGAACTCCCGTAATGCTCGTGGACTGGCATGCTCACCCCGCCTCCAGCCCGATTGAAATGTCAGAATATCGGCGCCTTGGCGAGCTCTCCTATATGTCCGCCAAGCGGCAACAGTCGTTGAGCTTCATTCGAAATCACCCAGGGACCTTTTTGCTGCTGACTGCGCGAAGGTTCCTGTTTGTATGGACAGGATTTTGGAGTTTGGACCCACGTTATCTGGCTTCAGAGCCTCTACAAATCCCGCTGATATTCTTCAACACTGCTTTTTCAATCCTTATTGTAATGGGCATGGCCATGGCGTGGCGTGCGCGGCGACCGGAACTTTTTCCCTTTGTGGTGCTCGTTGTCTGCCAGCCAGCGGTGTATTACCTGACGCATCCGGCGATTGAGTATCGGCACGCCATCGATCCGGCCATGGTCCTGCTTGGAATTGCCGGTCTGGAGCATCGATTACGTCGTTTGGCAGGAGCACCTTCCGTCACGCCAGCCGCAGAGAACATTGATGAATGCGCGGCCGACTAGCTGCAAACCTGATGCGGCACATTTGCGGACGCAGTTCACCATCGGTCGATCTTGAAGGGGCGACAGTTTTAGTTGGATTGCGGCCCCGCAGTTCTGACCAGACACGAGCCGTCTCAGAACCGCCAAACGAGCCCAACTCGAACCGCCACCGGATATCCCGGTGAAATGTTGTTATTGTTATCGGCATTGACATAATAGGTTTTGCCGAGCAGGTTTTCGACATTCGCTTGCAACCGGATCTTCTCCGTCACCGAGAAGAACACCGCCGCATCCGTCCGCAGATAACCCGGCAGCGTCACCGTGTTATCCACTGCTGCGAACATTCTGGTGCGACCTACCAGCCCAAGTCCTACTCCCAGCCTGCGGATCACCTGGTAGTTGTTCCACAGCGAAAAGGTGTGGTGCGGCACCTGCGCCACCTGTGCTCCAGTACGCGCCACGGTCGTTCCACTGGTGATGAAGGCATCCTGCCATGCGTATCCGCCCACTATCTTCCACTTGCGAGTCATAGTCCCGTTTACGCCCACTTCGAATCCATTCGTTCGCTGGCTGCCGGTCTGTACGATTCGAGTGGGATCATTGGGATCGGTGGAGCGCGTGTTCGTGCGATCCAACCGGTACCCGGCGACGGTCAGCTCCAAATACCGGCTGATGTCCCACTTCGCGCCGATCTCGTAATTGGTGAACTCCTCTGGCTTCAATTGCTGTGTCACATTCGTTAATGACGAGAACTGATCTCCCGCGCTCGGCAAATGCGACACGCTATAGCTTCCGTAAATCGAAACCACTGGAGCCGGGTGGAAAACAATCCCCAGCCGAGGAGACACTAGATGGTCTACCCGCTCCAGGTCGCTGCTAGTGCGGTTGTTGTGGAAGTCCAGGTTGAAGCGGTCGAACCTCAATCCCGCCAGCAATTGCAGACGCCGGGTCAACGAGACCTGGTCCTGCATGTATACCGCCTGAACATTCGCTTGAACGTGATTGTCGGCGTCGGTTGCGCTCTGCCGGAATGTTACCGGAACGCTTATGACCGGATTCGCGTAGGGCGCAAGAAACGTTGTGATGGTGTTGTTGAAGTAGCCCGTGTTGCGGAAGTTATCCGTGGATTGGCCGCCGAACTCAGTTCCTGCCAATAGCGTATGCCGGATGCGGCGAGTGAACCAAACATACGTCACGTCCGTCTGGTTGAAGATATTCTGACGCGTGCTGGTGTTGTTGTAAGCGGAGATCGCTACCCTTTGCTTATCGGCCGTAACCGCGCCGGGCACGTAGTTCTGATAGCTGCGGTCATAAGCGCCAAACAGTGTGCTGTTGCGGATCCCCAGCGGTCCCTTGCGGTACTCGAAGCCGACTGAACCAAGGTTTACGTTTGCGCGTACGTTGCTGTCGAAGGGATTGCCGAAGTACGTCGAGATGTCCACATCCACCGGCCGCCCCTGATAGGAGGGAATGCCACGGTCGGCAACACGATGGTCGCGGAAATGTTCATATCCGATGGTCAACCTGGTGTTGCTGCTGGGAAGAATGGTGAGCGTAGGATTCACTCCGTACCGCTCCAGGCCAACGAAATCCCTGAACGTGTTGGAGTTCTCATAGACTCCGTTAAATCTCAAAGCGACCTTCTCTCCCAATGGTTGATCCACGTCTCCGGCAAGCCGCTTGAACCCGTATGAGCCACCCATAATTGCGATCTCCCGTAGCGGCGTGAAACCCGCTTCCTTCGTCACCCGGTTAACTACGCCGCCGCCACCGCCGCGCCCGAACACCATGGCATTGGGACCCTTCAGCGCTTCCACCCGCTCCAGGTTGTACAGATCACGGTAGTACTGCATATCGTCGCGAATGCCATTCAGGAAGAAATCAGCAGATGAAGCGTTCCCCCGGATGACCAACTGGTCGCGGTTATTTTCTCCTTGCTGCGTCGTTATTCCTGGCATGTAGCGCACCACGTCCGCCATGCTCATCATCATTTGGTCGCGCACCAGTTCCCGCGTTACCACCGAGACCGACTGTGGAATATCACGGATGGGCAGTGTAGTCTTCGTGGCACTACCGACGACCTCGACACGATAACCAGTGTCTCCCGTGACGATGATGGTGTTGATGCTTCCGGCGACACGCAAGGTGAATTCGTGCCTTTCACTAACGTTGGGAAGCAACATCAAGGTCTTATCCGTTGTTTGGAATCCCTTTGCGGTGACTCGTATCGTATATTTGCCTGGACTAACTGCCAGAGAAAACTCACCGTTCTCATCCGAGTGCGTGGAAATGTTGGTGCCGGGGTCCTGCGGCACGGCAATGATTCGGGCGTCCACAATCGCAGCTCCCGACGAATCGAGCACCCTTCCAGTGATGCGAGCTTTGTCTTCGCTTTCTGTTTGGCCGAACAGTAATTGTGTTCCAGTTAACGTCGAGAGAACGAACGTCACCAGTGCAATCAGGATGGCAGGGAATGGGGTACTCCGGTGAACAGTCATGGATTCCTCAGGAAGAATAGATGTAGAAGTCTCTTCCTATTCTCAATTGCAACTCAGTTGCAACAGGCGCTATATTGAGATGGTCCGTAAATGCTGTCAAGGATGGGTGCTCTACCGAGTTGCAACTTACTTGCAACTCGCCTTAGGTCGGCTCTGTTCCTCGCGCGAATTCCGATGAAGATCGGGCTTTCGGCGTCCGGCTAGCTGCAACTAGCTACTTGCAACATTTTTTTTGGAGGTCGTTGGATGCCGCTACCACAGACCGAATCGCCAGGACGCCTGCTCACCCTGCTCGCCTCTCGCGGTATTCGCCTCACTAACCAGCGCCGCATCATCGTCGGCATCATCGAGACCGCCGACCGTCACCTCGACGCCGCCCAGATTCTCCGCAAGGCGCAGAAACTGGATGCCGGCGTGAACCGCGTCACCGTCTATCGCACGCTTGCCTTGCTAAAGCAACAGGGACTAGTGGATGAACTCGACTTGATGCACGTTGAAGGGGAGCGCCACTTCTACGAACGCCGGACCGGACGCGACCACCTCCACATGACCTGTATCCGTTGCGGCAAGGTCGTCGAATTCGAAAGCCCGCTATTCGAGCGCCTGAAACGTGAGGTCAGTCGCCGTGGTAACTTTCAGATCATCGTGGCACGCCTGGAGATTGGTGGCTACTGCCAGAAATGCACGGGCTGATGCGACAGTCATTATGGTGGCACCGATCATAGGGGAGGATTGCCCGAGGAAGTATCCAATGCTTATCTGGAGGAAAGTATTTTGCAGGAGTGGAGGTGCTCGCTTGTTTTCGAAACAAGCCTCTATGCGGCCGAGTACCTTTGCCGATGTTCCAGTATGTGACGATAGTTGACGCGTTTGCTTGCGTGGTTCATAAAGTCGAATGCCCCGTTGACCCCCGATCTCTTTTACCTGGTTATCAGCGACAGACGGGTGTTCGTCGAGTGGCAAATCGAGCGTGACCTATCACGATCTCGCGCATGTCATGTATCTCATAACTCAGGATTCTCAGGATCTCCATCGCGAGCCAGATATTCTGGCTCATTTCTTCCATCAGTTTCTCTCGCGAAATGAACGCGACTTCGAGATCTTCCACTGCCTTGGCAGTGAGACTATACCCCACATCATTGATGGCAGCAGGTAGTCCCAGCACTGATCGTTTCCCCAGGGTTCGTTGGCATACCGTCCTCCCGCTACGGTGGATCTTCAATGAAAGGCCGACCGAACCTGTCTCTATGAGGTAAATGCCCTTTGCTCGATCTCCTTGAGCAAAGAGCAGGGATGATCTCGAAATGCGCATTGGGACCGAGATCTTACGAAGGGCTTGCTGCAATGCAACAGACGCTTGCAGTGGTAGTCGACTCATAATCCCGCACCGAAATTGGCGCAGTATGCGCCCGATATTTTCATGCTGCTGTGATTTCAATCACGAATGGTTGTAGCACTTGCCACTCCGCCTAGGCAAAGCACCACACGTTGTCGGAGACGCACCTTCACTGGCGTTAACCTCCGCCGGATAGTGGCGACGGTCGCGAATGTGCCCCATTTGCGGCATCCTCCTGCCCGATATGCGCCACGCTGTCTAGATAGCTCCACTTCTTTCTGAGGCTGTGGCGATCTGCAAGCACCAAACCGGCATTTCTCTCCAGGCAGTCTGGGTGGAACTCCGATTGCACTCACTTGTTACCACGTCTTTCGGGTTACCGATGTTGGACCGATTTGCCTCCTTTCACACAACGAGACTGTCGCGGGGATAGGTGAAAAAGAGGCAAACTGATGACGGACGAAATGTGTGATTTGAGGTGTGCGTGGCAAGGAGAACTCGTTGCTTAAGCAGGAAAAATATCGGCCAGAGCCAGCAGAGTTGCATTCGACTGATCACGTCTGGGCTGACGGAGTAGAGGAAGGCACGAGCCATCCGACCGAGGCAAGACCTTTCGGACACTTGGAAGCCATCAAGTCGCGTGCTTTGGGCGGAGATACGGAAGCACAGCGCCTGCTTGCCTTGATATTGGAGTTGGGATTGGCTGACGAACCCGACCAAACTGGGGCGTCTGAATGGTACATGCGAGCAGCACTTCGGGGCCTTGTTGCCGCCCAGTTTCAACTCGCGAGACTTTACATCGAAGGGCGAGGGGTGCCCCGGGATTATGTATCGGCGTATGTTTGGATGGCAGTCGCCTCAAAAGGCGGGCACCAGACCGCCAGGACTCTTCTGCCTCTGCTCCTTCGCTTGCTGAACAAGAAGCAGTTACTGGAGGCGACCGAACGTGTCTCCGCTTTGCGAATCCCCGAGGACCATATCCAACACCCGTAAGTCGTGGCGAAATATACCCGGCTGTGATGCCTGAACAAAAACATTCTATGTTTTCCAATACCCCTGATCGGCTAGCCGTTTTACTAGAAGTGCTCTCATTGCAAGCGTCGGATGCGATCGCCCGTCTTCACGACCCGAAGCTTCCACCGTGCCTCCGCCAGGATCTGCAGAGGGTTTTGGAGAGGATTGAGTTTGATCGGGACCGTATCCGTCGGTTTGCGACGGGAGAGCACTGAGGAACTAGATTGTTTTTTCACTTGGGGGAGCTTTGACCCCCTGGCCCCCAACAGCCGACTTCAGCGATTGACTGAACTCAATCTGATTGGCGGGCGAGACTGTAGGGGAGAGGGAAGAAAGTGTGTTCCCGCGAGAGTTGATGGACAAGCCATAAATGTTCTTTCTTTCTGCTAATTCTTTGGCTTCATGCTTGTTATTGCTCGTAATAGCGGAAGCATACCAATTCAGGAGTGTTGTACATGAATAAGGTGTCCGTTTCTCGAACTGTCGCAGTTGCCCTGGCTGTCTTGGTTCTCCCTGCGCTGCTGCTTGCCAGCCACTCGTGGGGTAGTTATCACTGGGCGCGCACCAGCAATCCCTTCACGCTAAAGGTTGGCAACAACCTAACTGCCGATTGGAGTTCAGCATTCAGTACATCCGTGCAGAATTGGAATAACTCCACCGTCTTACAGTTGTCACCAATTGCCGGCACCTCGAATAAGCGTTGTTCCATGGTTTCCGGAACCGTACAAGTATGTAACGGCAAATATGGGAACAACGGCTGGTTGGGCTTGGCGTCGATTAACCTTGCGAGTGGAACAAACCACATTACTCAAGGTTCAGCCAAAATGAATGACACATACTTCTCGACCCCAACGTACAACAACGCCAACGAGCGGTTGCATGTTATGTGTCAGGAGATTGGGCACACGTTTGGACTCGATCACCAAGACACTTCCGGTGCCTCGTTGAATACCTGTATGGACTACTTTTCGAACACAGGGCCCAACGCGGCCAGCACGTTAAGTACAACGCCAAATGCCCATGACTACGATGAACTGGTAACCATTTACGCGCATTTAGACAGCACCACTACGATTGGCGCAAGGGCAGCTGCGGTTGCAGGACGCTCGGAGGTGACCAATGACCCGAACACTTGGGGAATGCTGATAAGCCAGTCCGCCAATGGCCGCAGTTCCACTTACGAGAACGTCAACAACGATGGGTCAAAGACAGTGACGCACGTTTATTGGACTGCCGAAGCAGCCGATCGCTGCGCCAGTTGTGATCATCGATACGACCGCTAAGTCCAATGAGTATATCCCGGTATGCGCCCCCGCTGGTTCTGCGGGCGCATACCGCTTGCAAAGGGAGTGATGATGAAACGACACTTGATGGTTGGCCTCATCGGGGTCCTGCTGGGATTGCCTGTCTGGAGTGTTGCACAGAGTACGGAGTTGGCAGGTGAAGATGATGCGGTCAGATCGACTATTCGGCATTTTGAACTGGCACTCGCGGAGAAGTCGATTGCGGAAATCGAGGCAGTGGTTGCAAGCGACCTGGTAGTACTTGAAAACGGCCACAGGAATGACGGTTGGACGGACTTTCGTGACAATCACCTTATACCTGAACTGAAGGAGCCCTCCAAAATCAACAAATCAGAGATGATCAAGTTAAGAACAACCTCCGAAATGGCTTGGGCATACACGAGATCCGAGATGAAGCTAAGCGGCGGTTCCGGACGCCGTCTTGACGGGATCTTGTGGTCTGCTTACGTACTCGAACGTAGAGCTGGTAAGTGGAAGATTGTCCTTCTGGACTGGAGTTTGCGTGTAGTGAAAGGGTCTCGCGGTTAGCACCTCAAGAACTTTTTCAATCGCTGGTGCCGAGCAAAAAGCCGTTCTTGATAAGGCTAAGCGAAGTAGCGATTGACTGAGACGACTACAGAGAAGACAGCTCTTGCGGATTAGCGGCGCGGTGTTCTGGGCGCGGCTCAATTCACGGAGGGTCGACCCTCACAGCACATGGTTTGAGGGATTGCCGGTATGAACGAGTGCGAGTCCCTGTTGCTCTGTCGATGACCGACATAGCTCTCACGGGAGCGGGTCGGCTCCCGTGGAATTATCGGCCGAATTCAGTTGTTGCGTTCAGGATCACCATGAGCAGTCCAATCACAATTTCCATACCAATCGCAGAGCCACTTCTGCATCGTGATGATTTCGACCGTCTGGCCTTTGATGATGTTTTCGCCTTCTTTTTCCAACTCCCGATGGGAGGCTTCTTGTAGCATTGCGGAGGCACGGATGATTGCTTGCCAATGATGCTGGGTCATCATCTGCATGAACGAACTCTCGAAATCGCCAGCTGCCTTGGAAGAGAGCATCTGGAGATCGGTTCGAGCACCCCTATCGAGTTCAGGCGAGTACGAGACGTCATACCATTGTGACAGCCAACCTTGCATCATGCCGATCTCGCTTTGCTGCGAAGCAACGATGTTTTGACATAATTTTCGCAGGTTGTTGTGCACTGCTTTTTCCAAACAGAGTTGAGCTGACTGGACGGCTTGGTAGTGATGATCAATCATCCCTCGCATGAAGTTAATCTCAACTTGGCGCTGCGCCATTGTCGGCGCTGGTTGTTTCGCAAGTACCGGAATGCTGGAGCAGGCAACAATCAACAGAAGGGTAACGGTAACTCGGTTTGGCATATTCTCCTCTTTTTTGGGGGGGTGAGACGGCGTGTTGGATGCTTGGCACCTATCGGAGTTGGCCAAAACGAGTTCTTGCGTCCGCTGCATCTATGCGTTGGTTGCTTGCATCTATAATCGTTTGACGGTGTGGATGGTCCGGACATTACACAACACGACTGCGGTTCTGCTCATAATTGGAGTGACGTTAGCGGCGAGCGACGTGTCACGGCTGCTTTGTGAGTATCAATGTGCAGAACATTCGGAAGCATCCAATCCCTCGGGGGCCGCAGTTGTTACCGAACACCAGCACCATGAAGATAGTAACGGATCGTCAGGCGATAAAGGGCTAAACCACGTAACCGCCAGCACAAGCCACCACAGCGATTGTGGCGCCATTGACTCTCTAACAGTAGCTAATCCACAGCAGGTGAACACTCTGCCTGCACAAGCGTCAGGTGCCACGGCGAGTACCACGGGGCAGTATATCGGGCTCGCTGATAGCCTTATTGCTGACACCCATCCCCTCGGTTCATCCTCACACAGTCCACCAGGAACTCCGGTAGAACCCTTCACTACCCTCCGAATTTAGCCAGCATTCTCTTGGCACCAGACCGGTGTGCGTTCTGCACACGTCGAGATTAGGTTTTTCCACATCTTCATGGTTCGAGGTAAGGATGAAGAACCGACGTGACTTTCTGAAGGAAGCCGTTGGCGTGTCTGCCGGCATGATTGCTGCGCCGACACTCCTCCACGCCCAACAACGCCGAAACCAGAGCGGTGCCGAACAGATTCGTAAGGAACATGAGTCGGGCAAGCACTCGGGTTTCAATGTACCTGTTCAAACTCCCGACGTCACGGATCTGCCATTCACCGTGGACAACGGTGTGAAGGTATTCCATTTGATAGCAGAGCCAGTGAAACAACAGGTAGCGCCCAACAAGACGCTAATCCTGTGGGGCTTTAACGGCACCGCACCGGGACCTACGATTCAAGTCAATCAAGGTGACCGTGTCCGCATCATCGTCGACAACCATTTGCCAGAGCCGACTTCGATGCACTGGCACGGATTCGAGATCCCGAACAACATGGATGGTGCACCGGGCCTCAGCCAGTTGCCCATCAAGCCAGGCGGCCGGTTTATTTACGAGTTTACCCTCCATCAGGAAGGTACCTATTTCTACCACTCACATATGGCAATGCAAGAAATGATGGGGATGCTCGGAGGTTTCATCATGCACCCCAAGCGGCCATATCGGCCGGCGGTAGACAAGGACTTTCTGATCATTCTTCAAGAGTACGCTGTCCTGCCGAACAATGTTGTGCCAAATGCAATGAACATGGAATTTAACTGGCTCGTGTTCAACGGCAAGGCAGGCCCGGCCACCACCCCGTTGATCGTGCGACTCGGTGACAGGGTCCGCGTACGACTCGTCAACATCGGAATGGATCATCACCCAATTCACCTTCATGGTCACACATTCCAGATTACGGGAACCGAAGGTGGGCGCATTCCCGAATCGGCTTGGATTCCAGGCAACACCGTTCTGGTTGGGGTAGCTCAGTCGCGCGATTTTGAGTTTGTTGCCAACAATCCGGGTGATTGGATGCTGCACTGTCATCTGCCGCACCACATGATGAACCAGATGTCTTCAAATGTTGGCCCTATGTCGCGCGTAACCCGTGGTATTCCGGCGGGCGTGAGCATGGAAAACGGAATGGGCATGCTGACCGGAGAACCAGGAGTTCCTACAGGCGAAGACTATGGTCCCAGTCTGGGCCGGGGCATGGGATTTGGCTCAACTCGGGACTTTCCCAAAAGCAACGGCGCCATCTCTCAGCAAAACGCTGAGCAACATGGTCAAGAGATGAGCATGGGGCAAATGCAGGGAGAGGTTGCTCCCAACGCAGATGCCGTCCCGGGGTTTCCCCAAGACGCCTACATGGAAGGTTCGATGATGGCAATGGATGAGATGGTGGCCAAGCCTCAAACCTATGGACTGCCTCGAGGCTGGAGTGGGTTTATGCAGGGAATGATGACGACGGTTCGCGTCCTTCCGCCGGATAAGTACGAAGAAGTAATGGAGCTTATTCGTCGTGGCGAGAATCCGCGCACGAATCCACATGAGATGCCCAACATGCAGCACCCGAAATAGGAGGAGCCAATGAAAACCGAGAAAGCTGTTGCACTATCATTTGCGCTGCTCCTTGCAGTTGGTGTACGCGCACAAGAGCATCAACATCCGATGCCGGGAATGCCAATGCCCAGCTCGACTAGTACGGAACAGAAACCTAAGCAAACCGTACAACCAGGTCCTGCTGGTGCACCAGGTATGCAGACGCCACAAGGTGCACTTCCAACGATCGAACAACAGCAACAGGCGATGCCGCAACATGAAATGAAGATGGAAAACATGGAGATGCGCTCGCCTGAAACAACCCCATCGCAAATCAGCGGCCTGCAAGAGCCTGAGAATCCAAATCAACAAACCGGAAGTGATCTTCCTGTTGCTGATCTGCTAGCCGGCGCCCGTAAAGGCGCCCCGATGAAGCTGGAATCCTTTGAACAGCTCGCGCTTAAGAACAATCCAACATTGAAACAAGCTGAGGCGATTGCCGCGCAGTCCTCGGCTTTGGCAGATCAAGCAGGACTGTGGCCAAACCCGACGATTGGATACTCCGGCGAAGAGATTCGAGGCGGGTCCTCGAGAGGTGGCCAGCAAGGCGCTTTTGTTCAACAGAGCATTGTGCTCGGTCGCAAACTTCGCAGACGTCAAGATGTTTTCGAGCAACAGCACAAGGCGGACGTCCTGGGTATTGAAGAGCAAAGACTCAATGTTCAGGGTGCGATTCAAGTCCAGTTTTACACCGCTTTGGCCGCCCAAAGAGCAGCAGAAGTGCGTCGGCAGTTGTTGAAGATCGCCATGGATGCCGCGGAGACGGCGCATCAGCTTGCCAATGTCGGCCAAGCCGACGCTCCCGATATCCTCCAGACCGAGGTCGAAGCTGAACAGGCGAAACTCGACTTCGTACGAGCGCAGCGGGCATACATTCAGGCCTTCCGAACGCTTGCCACGATCTCCGGGCAGCCGGATCTGGCCATCTCGCTTTTGGAGGGAGAATTGGAACAACCGCCTGAGATCGACATTGATCACTGGGTAGACGTGGCTTTTCAGCAAAGTCCAAGCGTGCAGCGGGCCATACAGGAGGCAAATCGCGCCCAGGCCATCCTTGCGCGAGATAAGCGGGAACCGATACCCGATCTAACGCTCCGAGCGGGTATGCAGCAAAACCGCGAGATCAACCCCGAATCCATGCAGCCCATCGGGCTGCAAGCCTTTGCGACGGCCAGCGTGCAAATACCGATATTCAATCGAAACCAAGGCAATGTGCAAGCAGCCAAGCTGGAGCTGGAGCGAGCCAGGCAGGAAGTCGAACGCGTCAAACTGAGCCTGGCACAAAGTGCCCAGCCGCTTTTGCAGCGATACGCGACGGAGCGGCTAGAAGTTGACCGGTATCGGACGCAGCTGCTTCCTCGTGCGAAACGCGCCTATGAACTCTATTTGCAGAAGTACCGAAACATGGCGTCCGCCTACCCGCAGGTAATCATCTCCCAGCGTACCTATTTTCAATTACAGGAGAATTACGCCCAAGTGCTAGGGCAACTCTGGACTACGGCAGCACAATTGCAGAACTACTTGCTGGCCGATGGGGTGAGCGCACCGCGACCGAGCGGTAGTACCAGCACGCAAGTCAATCTGCCTAACGGTGGTTCAGGAGGAAATGAATGAGAAGACGGACACTTTGGATAGCTCTTGTCGTTTTGCTCGTCGCAGGAGCTGGTGTATATGGAGTTGTTCTCATTCATCACGGATTTAGTGCTCGTGACGAGCCCTCTACCCTCGAAGCGTGGACAGCACGCCGTGTACGAAGACTCGCTATTCCTGCCGACGCGAAAGATCTGAAGAATCCTGTGCAGCGTTCACCAGACGGACTACGTGAGGGTATGCAACACTTTGCCGATCACTGCGCCATGTGCCACGCCAACGACGGAAGCGGCAATACGGAGATCGGGCGCAATCTGTATCCCAAGGCCCCCGATATGCGAGCTGCTCAAACGCAGAACCTTACCGATGGTGAGATCTATTACATCATCCAAAACGGTATACGACTGAGTGGAATGCCTGCATGGGGCAAGGCCGGAGATCCCAACGATGAAGAGAGTTGGAATCTGGTCTACTTCATACGGCATTTGCCGTCGCTGACTTCAGAAGAAGAGCAACAAATGAAGCAGTGGAATCCCGTTAGCCCGAGCGAAGTTGAAAGCGATAAGGAAGAAGAGGAATTCCTGGAGGGAGGAGTGGCCAAGCCTCCCTCCCAAAAACATTCACAACCAAAGTAGATGGAGGACGATAGATGAGGAAATCAATTCAGGTGTTCGCGGTTGTTCTTGTCTTTTCGATGATGGCTTTCGCGCATGGCAAGCCGCAGAAGTTCATGGGAACGGTCAAGGAGATCTCCGCGAACCAGATCGTAATTACTACCACCGACGGCCGGATACGCAATATAGAAACGGGACCGGAAACGAAGTTTCTGAACGGTGGTCAGCCGGCCAAGGCGAGCGACCTCGCAATTGGTGAACGCGTGGTTATCGAAGCTGACGAACATGAAGGGAAGTTGATGGCCGAGAAAGTGAAATTCGGAAAAGCTTCTGGTACGCATGGGCACTGAAGTTTGGCGACACAGGCGAAGTCATCAGAACAAGGAGAAGAGAAACATGGACATGCAGCGTTGTATTCAAGATTGCCAGACCTGTCATCAGGTGTGTATTGAGACAGTCACGCATTGCCTGCAAAAGGGTGGCAAACATGCCGCTTCTGATCACATACGCTTACTGCTGGATTGCGCTGAGATATGCCAGACCAGTGCGAATTTCATGCAACGCAACTCCGACTTGCATGGCCGAACGTGCGGCGTTTGTGCAGAAGTGTGCGAAGCCTGTGCGCGGAGCTGCGATGAACTGGCGGACGACGAGGTGATGAAGCGGTGTGCGGACGAGTGCCGCCGCTGCGCGGCGTCGTGCCGCGAGATGTCGACCTTGCAGCCGGAAACCAGGGCAGCGTAGATCTTCAAATCCTGTACATGGCTGTTTACGCAGCCATGTACGGGGCAGACTAACTATGGTGCGTTTCGTCACCCTGGTTCCAGTAGTCGTTGCCTCGGATGCCGATGGGACTAGGAACAAAGGAATCGTAGGCAAGCCGAGGAAAGTGGCGGTCGCAGGTCTGACCCTCTTTACGATGACGATCAGGATTGCCAGTGCCTATTTCGGTTCGTACTCGACGCCCAGAGGTAAACAAATAAGATACGGCCAACACGTAAATCGCAACAGCCGTCAAAAAGGGGATAGTCCCTGCGCAATCAGCGCAAGCTATAAGTAAAGGAGCATGACAATGAAAGTACGGATAATCATGAGTACGTTATTGCTTGCGAGCGGGATGATGGCCGCTCAGAGCAGCCAGTCTTCACAGCCCACCAGCCCATCAACTGGCATGTCCGGGATGAAGATGGAGTCTTCCCCGAAGTCGCAGGAGATGATGGGCATGAAGCAACACATGCAGCAGATGCAGGCTGACATGGAGCAGATGAAGTCGCAGATCGCGAAGATGAGATCGGAAGCAAACAAGGTCCAGGACCCGAGCACGAAAGCCGCCTTGTTAGACAATGCGGACTTATGGGAGAAATTCACAACCCGCATGCAGGAACACATGAACATGATGATGCAAGGCGGCATGCCTCATCAGGGCATGATGATGCACGGACATAAAGGATCGCAGACCGGCCAGCAATCCAATCCCAACCCCAAGTAATGCAAGCAGCGTGAAGGCGGTCGGGACTGACCGCCATTCTTGTTACGGGTCGACCTGCTCTGCAATGTTCTGATCTTCCAAGAAGGTTGCGGGGCAGGTAGGTGCGTCTACCACCTTTGGAAGCTGCTTGGGTAAATCCCCCTCTGCTGTACCATTTGGGACAGCGTATTCCGCAAAACATCCAGCCAAAATTGTCTTCGTGTTGCTAATTCGGTGTGCGTTTTCCGGCATGCAACTCTCTATAACCCGCACTAACTGATCTGTGCCGTTCACTCGCGAACATTCGAGCCGTGTCGACAGGCAAGCAACTACGTAACGTGTGCGAGTTTGTTGGGATCGCTAGCGACCTGCGGAGTCTCTCCAAACGACCGTCTCCTGAGCTGCCTGTAATCGTCCATTCGGAGCTGGAGTGGGAATTGCATTTTGCGTAAGGGGTCTTTCCAACCCGAGTCCCTAACAATTGCATGTTTACACGCTGACAAACCGCGACGGCGCGTAGTTCAGCTTGGAGTTTCTGGAGGAGATATGAGACACAGTGGCTCAATTGGCCAATTCGGCGGCCAATTCAAGATGAAAAGCAAACTCACTGTTACAACAATTTACCTTCTGGCTATCCTGCTGGTTTCGGTGCCGCTGTTCAGCCAGACGGAAACAGGTGCAATCACTGGCACGGTGGTGGACCCCACTGGTGCAGTTGTCCCAAAAGCGGCAGTGACCGCTACGTCGACGACAACGGGCGCAGTCCGATCAACGGAAACCAATGATAATGGACTGTACACAATCACGAACCTCCAGCCCGGCAGCTACGAACTGAAGATTAAAGCGAGCGGCTTTCGCGCTCACCTTCAACGCATCCAGGTAGCCGTCGGCTCAAGGGTATCGGCTGATGCACGACTTCAAACCGGTTCTTCGGAAACGGTGGTTGAGGTCACTGCGAAAGCAGAAGACGTAGCTGTCAATACCGAAAACCAGACCACGAGTCAGGTGATCAGCAGCCAACAAATCTCGGAGCTTCCTTCCCTCACGCGCAATCCCTACGACTTTGTCGCGACCTCCGGAAGTGTGGCTTCGGACGCGGGCGCTGCGACCGGTCGCGGCGTGGGCGTTTCCATCAACGGAGCCCGCGCAGCCAGCACCAACATCCTGCTGGACGGCGGCGAGAACGTGGACTACTTCACGGCCGTGGTGGGGCAGAACGTGCCTTTGGACTCCGTTCAGGAGCTCAGCGTTTTGACCAGCAATTTCACTCCAGAATTCGGCCGTGCTTCGGGAGGGGTGGTGAACGTTGCGACAAAATCAGGCACCAATGCTTTTCATGGTTCGGCCTATGAGTACTATCGCGGTTCCGGGCTCGGAGCGAACACTCCGGAAAACAAAGCAAATGACCTGCCGCGCAATCGCTATGTTCGCAATCAGTTCGGCTACTCCATTGGTGGTCCGATTATCAAGGACAAGCTGTTCTTCTTTAACAACATCGAGTGGATCCGGGTGCGCAGCGCCGCGAGCCGCCAGTTCCTGGTTCCGACACCCCAATTCATCGCGCAGGCAGCACCTGCTACGCAACAATTCTTTGCTACCTACGGCACCCTAGTGAGACCGATCGACACTGTTTTCACGAAGAGCCAGTTGACTGTTGCCGGTTCCGGCTTGGCTGCAGGAACCGCAGGTACGCCGTGGGGTGATTTGCCGGGCACGTTCCCAGTTCTCGGCCAAGTAACAAGTACGGTGCCAATTGACGCTGGCGGTGGCGACCCGCAGAATTCCCTTCTTGGAGTAGTCCGCTTCGATTACAACCTGAGCGAAAAGACGCAGATCTTCGCTCGTTGGTCGGTGGACCGGCTTAACGCGTTTCAAGGGTCTAACTCGTATAGCCCATATGCCGGGTACAACACGGGATACCTGAACCGTAATAACAATTACCTGATATCGCTGACACACGTGTTCAGTCCCAATCTGGTGAGCCAGACCAAAATTGTCTATAACCGCTTGAAGAACCTGCAGCCGGTCAATGGCCCGAATGTGCCGACTCTCTTCTGGAAGGGATCGAACGCGCTGATTCTGGGCAAGCGCGCATGGCTGCCGGGTTATCTCCCGGGCTCTCCTGGGTCGGGCATTCCATTCGGCGGACCGCAGAATTTGTACCAGTTCTATGAAGACTTGAACTGGACGAGGGGACGTCATCAGTTCCGCTTCGGCGGCAACTACATCCAGATGCGTGACAACCGAGTTTTCGGTGCGTACCAAATGGCGCCGGAACAGCTCGGAGGTAACACGACCCAAGGCTTCAACAATTTCCTGTTGGGGCAACTCGTCAGCTTCCGTAGTGCGATTGATCCGAAAGGAGCCAATGCTTGCAAGTTTGATTACGCTGCGCTGGACAACAATCCATCTCTCGGCACCCTTCCTTATATTCAGGATTCGAGCTGTGCGATTACGCTTCCGGCAACAACTCCGAAGTTCGGCCGCAATAACCGGTACAATGATTTTGCTGTGTACGCTAATGATTCATGGAAGGTCCTCGACCGCCTTACCGTGAATTTGGGCATGAGGTACGAGTACTTCGGCGTCCAACACAACGCAGATCCGAACCTGGATGCTAATTTCTACTATGGATCTGGTTCAAACTTCCCGCAGCAGTACCGCAACGGACTGGCGATGAGAACGGCGAATTCTCCTGTCGGCGGCCTGTGGGCGCCCGACAAGAACAACTTTGCCCCACGTGTAGGATTCGCCTATGACGTCTTCGGAGATGGCAAGACCAGCATTCGTGGCGGCTTCGGAATTTTCTACGAGCGCAACTTTGGCAACGTCACGTTTAACGTGATCCAGAACCCGCCGAACTATGCCGTGATTTCCATTACTCCTGCCGATGTGGGCGGGAATCTGCCCGTCTACACCAGTAATCTGGGACCGTTCGCCGGCACCGGTGCTACCAAGTACATCCTGACCCCCAGCCTGCGCAACGTCTCGCAGAACATCCGGACTGCATACAACGAGACCTGGAACCTCGGTGTGGAACGGCAACTTGGTGTCAATTCAGTGCTGGCCGTGACGTACACGGGATCACGTGGACTCAAGCTGTACACCTTGGAAGACTACAACCGCCGCGGCTCAGGAGTTATTTACAACGGTGACAATCCTGACGCCATCATCGGGTACCTAGCCAATGGCGATCCAATCTACAATAACCAGTCGCGAATGAACATGCAGTATGGCGTCGGCTCGTACAACCGCGGCAACCGTGGTTTCTCTGCATACAACGGTCTGAACGTTCGTTTCCAGACGAATGATTTCCGGCACACCGGACTGAGCTTGATCACGAATTACACCTGGTCGCACGCTATCGACAACCTCAGCTCGACCTTCAGTGATTCTTATTACAACTTCAACACCGGTCTGCTGGACCCCTTTAACCCGGCTCTCGACAAGGGCAATGCGGACTTTGACCTTCGCCACCGGTTAGTGATCGCCGGCAATTGGCAACTGCCATGGGCGAAGAACAGTTCAAACCACATTGTCAAACATGCACTGGGCGGATGGGTACTAGCTCCAATCTTTACCGCCCAGACTGGGACGCCGTTTACGCTGTTCGACTGCACGAATACAGCTGCCTTCTACTGCCCGCGTGCGTTTGAGACTGGTCAGGCGAGCAAGATCTATCGTGGAAGTGCGGTTGGGGCGAACGAGTACTCATTCCTGAGCATTCCGATCGTGGACGCGGCTAACACCTACATTAATCCGCTGACCCTGAACTCGGAGATCGGGAACTGTACCGTTCCCGGACAGGGTGCAGCGGCTCCCTGCCCGTGGCCGTCGAATATGGCTCGGCGCAACTCGTTCACGGGCCCCGGATACTGGAACCTTAACCTGGGGATCTACAAAAACTTTGCGGTTACGGAAAGAGTGAAACTGCAGTTTCGGGGAGAGTTGTACAACGCCTTTAACCACCCAAACGCTTATGTGAACAACGGCACAATCGATGTTTCGTCATCCACGGATCCCACGGGTCAGGTCGGCCTTGTAACTGTTAAGAAGGGTTATAGGCCGAGCGGCGCTCAGGAAAGACGCGACGTGCAATTGGCTCTGAGGCTCACCTTCTAGGCGGTTGGCAAGGCATATTGTCGGGCCGGCCTTGCGGTTGGCCTGATCTTAATCTCTCGCTCGTTTTCGGAAGGAGGTTCACGTTCGGCGATGAAGTGCAAAGCAGAACGAAAAGCCTAGCCCGTTACAGCTCAGCTGTGGTGGAGTTAGCGCAGCTTGGGTGACACATGGATTCGTCTATGTGGCAGAAAGGAGATCTTATGGCCAAGTGGGGAGTCTGGTTCGCTGTTGTTCTCATATCGGCTGCATCAGCCATGGCTCAAACCATACTTCGTCCCAGTTCCGCAGCTGCTGCAGAGGGTGGATCAAATGGCTTTTGGTATCCTGCTCTGGCCTTCGACGGCGACATGACAACACCGTCGACAGCCTCGCCAGTATGTGAGGCCTACGGCAGCGAGAGTTTGTGGGAAATTTGGCAGGGGTTCCCGCAAGCACCACCGCACGATTCTCTAGTGCTAAAGGTTCGATCCCAAGTCAGGCATGAGGGTACGAGGGTGTCTGCTCGCCTGTATTGGACCGACAATTCTGGAACACCTTACAACATCTACTCGGTGAACAACCTCGATCGGGCAGAACAAACGGACACAATCATTCTTCCACCGACCTTCGATACAACGAAGCTGGGAGTTAGCGCACTGGTGACGTGCGCCGCCCGGGATGCATATGCCTGGGGTGAAATGAACATATACGAAATCTGGGTTGAGGTGTATTGACTTCCATGGTTTGCACAGAAGGAAAGACGCGACGTGCAGTTGGCACTTAGGCTTACTTTTTAGGCCCCTGGCTGCTCAGAGTGATCTCCTCGGCCCCATCCTTTGCTGGCAGGGTGGGGCCCTTTTCCTCACCCATCGATCCGCAACTATGTCCACATAGTAGAAAGGAGAAAACAGATGAGACGCCTCATCGTTTTGCTATTGTTGGCGCCACTCTTGCCAATGGTGGCCGTGGCTGGTTGTCCTCGCGCAGAATTCACCAACGTAACCACCAGTTGTTCTTGCACCGGACAGAGCGTTCCTGCAACTGCCTGCCGGTCCACTACAGAGAACGTATCGTGCACGAATGTCTACCCAGGCAACTACTGTGGAAGCAGTGGAGCGAAGGACTGTTATGTTTCGTCCGCTCAACCCAACTGCTGGTTAGGGCCGGCCACCAGTACCCCAGCGAACATTCTTCCAAATCTCGACAATATTTTCTTGGATGATACTCGTGCGGAGTCAGCGTGGGCTGACGTCCCTACTTGCAGCGTCATAGCAACACACGCAAAGACTCCGCGCTGGAACAACTTAACTCAGCCGTCACCGCTGCTTGGTAGGCAATGATGACTCGCTTGCATATTAGATGTCTCGTGCCGCTGCTTTGGGCGCTCGCTGCCGTTGGACAACAGCGTAACCCAAGTGAGCAAAAGCAACGGGTGGAAGAGGCGCGGTTGCTCCAAGCCTCTTCTAAGATTGTCGCAAGCGTTCCTCCGTTTGGATCCATTGGTCCGGCGCAATGCGATTCAAGGGGCACCCTTTACTTCCATGCTTCATCGACACTTGATGCGAGTACGATCCTGGAACTCTCTGCCGATGGTTCCAAGTACAAGTTCTATCGATTACCGCCTGACCTTGCTGAATCCAACTGGTTCATCCAGTTTCGTGCAACTCCCTCGGGCGATTTGCGGCTGTTAACGGAGTCGGAGGATGGCCTACGGGTTATCGAATTCGCCAAAGACGGGAGCGTGGCAACGAAGACTCGGCTCGATGTACCCAAGCATCTTAAAGTCACAGGCTTTGCAAGCTTTAACTCTGGTGCGACGTTGCTGCTAGGGTACTTCGGGAAAGCGGCGGAAGATCGCGACAAGGGGCACAGGTATGCTGCTGTCTTTGATCCTTCCGGTAAGCTGGTAAAGCGACTGGGCAGGAATCTTGGAACAATTGACCTCGGACATGAGCCGTATGCCACAATTGCCATGGCCGCTGTCGGCGAAGACGATGCGGTGTACTTCCTTGTGAACGACCAACTCCTAGTCGTTTCCCAATCAGGACAGTTTCTTCGGAGGCTCCCTGTACGCAAGGTCAAGGATGATTTCTTTCCCAATGCGATCCAGGTCTCCGGTGGGCTGATTGCGATCCAGTATTACAAGAACGTGGGGCAAGGAAAGCCCTTCTTGTCACGGTACCTTGTTCTGAATGCCTACACCGGAACCGAGACGGGATTCTATCTCCCTGAGGAAGAACTGGGGAACTCCCTGGTATGCTTCTCCGCCGAGGAGGGCTTTACTTTCACCAGAGTTATAGAAGGCAAAGAGGTGTTGCTTAAAGCTCAGCTCAAATAAGTCATGGTCTTCCGCACTAGCGTGCCATCCTTTTTTGGAAGACTTCCCCACTTGTTTCCTCGAATCATCTAGATGACATTGGAAGACTCTCGTACGAATCGATTGTTAGGTTCTGCGGCTCGCAGCTGTTTAACCGCTGGCTGGAATACGCTGCGGCTCCTTATCGAATTGCCGGAGCCCGAAACTGAGGTTGCGAAGCGCTTCTTGGCAGATGTGCTTAACTTCTCGGTTCTGGAGACCTGTGATTTCACTAACCCTGGGAACGCTAAGCGAAAACGCACCCACTAATACGACGACTGTGCGCTGCTCTGGAGAAAGTTCCAGAAGTGAATGAACTAGCGGGTCAGTCGATCGGGACGCCGGTGCAGCTACTCGATGGAGCACGGTTAGGGCGCAGCGTAATACTGCGACAGTATTGTCGCGAGTCTTTAGTGAAGGCGACTTCAGGTGTTCCACAAGGGTTTCGATAGTGAGTGATTCCGCTAACTCCGGAGCTCCGGTTAACAAGTGGAAGAAGCGCAATAAAAGAGGCACCCACCTCGATAAAAGAAATTGCGTGTCTGGTGCAACGGGTTCCATATTTACTTCGGTTCTGTTTCCGAGAATCCCGGTAGCAGGGCTGACAACTGCGATGGCGGGCGAGTACGGCACAGTCATCAGCCCGCTACTAGGAATTCATGCGATGCCCATTTCGCTGGCGATTTGTTGCTGTTCGCGGAGGAGCTTGTCCACCGCCTTTTCGACCTTCTGCAACTCGGTTGCTCCCTTTCCAGCATTTTTCGGCTGACTGAATTCGGTGATGGCGTTGTTTGCCGCTTTGGCCAGGCTCTCGTTGGCTTTGGCAACGTTCTTGATCGTCTTCTTCAATCCTTCTAGCTGGGACTGAGTCAAGCTCTTTACGAATTCATGGTGCCCAGTCATATTCGTGTCGAGCGCCGATCTTAGTGCCTCCAGTTGACCGGTGTAGTCAGCGGCGGCGACGGATGGGCGACGGAACTCCTCCAGTTGTTGCTTGAAGGCCTGAGTATTCTGACTCCAGTGCTGAAAGTGGCTCTTTTGCTCCGCCGTCGTCTGTATTGCAAGGTCCATAGCCTTCGTTGCGTTCGTGTGAGTATGACTCCCACCGCTGTTCATCCCGCCCATGCTGTGTCCTGCGTGCTGAGCAAGCAGAGGTTGTGAAAACAAAGCCAGTAGAATTGTGCCAAGGTAGACTGCGGTCTTGAGTTTCATAAGAGTATGTTCTTGATCTCCTTTTGATGTTGAATTACGTCTATTCCTTTTTCGTTCCCAAAACTATGCCAACGTGGAACCTATCGAGGTGCTCGCGGCCTTTACCTCCCTGACCGCGACGCTTGCCTGTTTAGCTCACGAGCATCAGCGCATCAGCCTTCCTGGTCGGATAGCTGTGCCAGTTCAGCAGGCGTCGCATTTGCGCCCGACTTGCTTCACAGAGTTCTGCAACAGACTCACCGGGCCATCCCGTGGTGAGTTCAATCCAGTCAAGCGTTAGTCCGTAGACCGTGTGAAGTAAGAACACCAATCGTTCCTGTGGACTGAGGAACATCAAAGCCTTATCGAATTTGGAACCGTCGGTATCGAACAGGGATGTTCTTGCCAGTGGTTTGGAGCTGAATTGCCGATTTAGTGCGCTCTCGACCGCGCATTCCCACAGAACCAGAGGCATTTGAATCACTTCGTAAGGCAAGCCCGTCCGCATGTATTCTGAAAAAGCTTCAATGGCCGCGACAGTTCCTTGGGGTCGGCTGCCCAGGAAGAGTCGAGAAAATGAATGGATGATGGGAAACCACCTCTCATAAAATGTTCGAATCTCCCGACTGCTAGCCATCTATGCCGTCTCCTGGGGCATGCACTCGACCTCGCCAGATGAATAGCTATTTGAGCGAGATGTGCCAGCTGCCTGAACATCTGCTCCGATCTCATTAGCGTGCAGGTCAAGAGCGCCATACCTAGCAAATGTTGCTCTAGAGCTTGCGATCTTCGCGCGGATTCGCTGCGCAGTGATCGGCCTGCCGCCGTTTACGATCAGAGCAAGGGTTGTACCGGTAAGTGGATCGTTGAAGAGAACCATGTCCGGAATGCCTCTCTGACGTGAGCCGCGCTGGATTCCTTGATATTTACCACCTCCAGCAATTACGGCTTCCTGGATATTGCTCTCCATAACTCGTCTCCCGACTCTTGGAGAAGCACGGGAAGGGCCAATCCTTCTTTCTGAAATTCACGAGGGAAGTTGAGGAATCTAAGCAGGTTTATGCCGATTCAGAACCGCAACCATTCGCAAATGCCCCAATTCCGGCACTGCGTGCCGCATCAGAACCGGTTTCTTGAGACCAGAGGCAATCCTCGCCCAAAGTAGATGACCTGCACGGCTGACTCCGTGAACACAACAAAAGCAGCCAGATAGACGGCTGCAGAGTTGGACTGATACTGGCCGCAATCAGGCAAGGATCAGTTTGGAATTTCACGTGCCTTGTACAGTGGTGCATTGCCAGTGTGCAGAAAGGAGCAGTGATGGAGGCCCGCATGAACACCGCACAAACCACAATCGGAACTGTTGCCTTCGTTCTCATGCTCGCCGTGTCGGCCGAGACCGCAAATGCACAAGTATGCGGCAACCTTAATAGCGCCCCTTATGGACGGACGGTCTGGAACGCAAACCTAGCCCGACCAGCACTGAGCCAGCAAAATTGGATTGGAAATGATCTACAGTTCCCGGCGTTTTCACCCAGACGCACCCACGCATACACGACTACACCGGGGTTTTTCGGGTTCTGGCATTACGGACCGGCGCCGGGTTTGTATGCAAATCATTATGGCTACTACTCGCGTCCTAATGTTGTTTTGAAACCTCGCTTTGGTTGGCTGAGATACAGGCCTCATCGACCGCATTAGAAGCGCTGGAGATCAACGAATCGAGATGCAGAGTACAGGAATTACTACAACCTAATCAGGAGACTCAGAATGAAGAAAATACGATTATTGTTTGTCTTTCTCACCCTACTTGCCGCTATCAGTTCGGCGGTCGCGCAAAACCAAATCATCAAGGCTGGCAAGAAAGGCCAGATCGTCTTAAGCGAGCAAACCAAGGTAGCAGATGTCACGCTTAAGCCTGGTCATTACCAGATCCAACATCGCGATTCCGGTTCTGATCACTTCGTGCAGTTCATTGCTTTCAAGGGACATACCACAATGATGTCCAGTAATCCCGCAACGCCCTCAGAAGCAGGCGAAATCAAGTGCTCGGTGGAGCCTCTGGCCAAAAAGGCAAAGCAGACCGCCGTGTATACAACGAACAACGCAGGCGAACGCAGAATTACGCGTGTTGAAATTGCGGGGGAGAGCGTCGCGCACGTGTTTTAAGGAGCGGAGCCTCGATCTATCTGGGCGCCTGCTTGGCAGCAGGCGCCGGTGTTCGTAATGAAAGCATTTTATGAAGTTTGGCAGTTGCGCTCAGATGCGGCGCTGGGGTACAAACCAACATGTTGTCAGCACAACAAGTCGGCAGAGGGGCGCGTTGGCTGTTTGCCTTGGTTATTTTCATGTACCTGTGGCGTGAAGGTGGCTACTGGCGTTATGTTTCAGCGGGTGGAATCCTGTTGATGACTATCTTGTTATCCATGATGGCCTTTGCTCATCGGCATCATAAGGGAAATTAAGGCGCTACAGGATTCCGGGCCGCTCACGACTAGCCCCCTCAAAAAGAGTACGCAGGCCCTCATTGGTGGCTACCCTGGAAGACCCAGTTTTCACCGCCTGATGGCCTGCGATACCCAGCGCGCTAAGAACTCACTTAAAACCTTGCGCTCAGTTCCCGCACCGGTGGATCGATCCCTTCGAATGCTTTGTTCACAACGCAGTTTCCCCAATCGTTTGGGATCTGAGACATGAATGATCACACCCATTCACCTGTGCATGCTAACGACATTCGTGTTTTCCAGTGTCTGTCGTTCATGTTTTCCGAGGTGCAGTAGAACATCTCGCATCTTCCGGTTCAACTCTTGCCCCAGCACGCGCATACCTAACGAAGCATGTGACATTAGCGAGGGCTGAACCAATACGGAGACAATCGTAACACCCCCATTTTGATAAACCGCCACATTGAACGGCACCACCAGTCCTCCGTTAGAGTCACTGAGGATCGCCTGATACGCAGAAAACGGATGCCAGGCAATCAAGACGACATAACGGGTGGCCGAAACACCAATACGACTATCCAACTCCTTGGTGAAATCCACTTCCAAAAGAATGCGAAATTCCCGAAGTGCCAATTCAGAGCGCAGAGATTCGAGCGTTTGCTCAAAGCTCATTGCCGTTTGTACCGCAATAACATTTTCTGGTGGTGTAATGATCGTCATGGGTCCTGCCTCGCTATTTCTCAAAGCAAGAACAATGCCAACCACGGGTTATGAAGCTCAGCCCGTAGTTCGTGCTAATTCGTGCTCAATCGAGCATGTGGTGAGCACGAAAGGTAGCAACGGCGCGAAACCTCTGTCCCATATAGGCCAGCGACTGGCGTATTTGGCACCCAGTAGTTGGCTCTTGCGCCTCGGTATTCGCTGTTCTTTCTATTACAGCGATAAACCGCATCGTGGGGAGTTAGCCTTAGAAGAAATCTGTTAACTGGCAGCACACGTGCATCGAGGATGGGCAGCGATGGAACGGGAGGACGCATGTATGCGACCCGTGATCGGCTATTCTCTCGCCGTAGTGCTCGCCGTACTGATGTCCGGTTCGGTGAACGCTCAAACTGCAAGCGTTTCAACGCGTGATTCCAATATCTCGGCAGAAGCAGAGCGTGGCGTTCCATCGGGGGGAAAGAAAAAGCAAGAAAAGCGGCGGCGCAAGCTGTCCCCAAAATACGATGTCAACCGAATCGGCGATCGGGGAATTGGAAGCGGAATCAACATCTATTCCATCGAAAGAGAGCAAAGCCTGGGACGCGAACTCGCAAATGCGATAGATCAGGAAAGCAAGTTTCTCGATGACGATGTAGTTGTTCAGTACGTAAATCGCCTGGCACAGAACATTGTTCGGCATTCAGACGCGACAATCCCGTTCAGGATAAGAGTTCTCGACAACGATGAAGTGAACGCGTTTGCATTGCCAGGCGGTTACCTGTATGTGAACAGCGGGCTAATCGCCGCAGCACAGAATGAAGCGGAACTGGCCGGAGTGATCGCCCACGAGGTTGCGCACGTGGCTGCCCGACATGGCACCAAAAGTGAAACCAAAGGAGTATTCCTGACTCTCGCGACCATTCCCCTAGTGTTCGTTCCGGCGGGAGGCATCATCCGGCAGGTCACGGGAATCGCGGGCCCACTCTCTTCGTTGAGGTTCAGCCGTAAAGCAGAGCTTGAGGCAGATCTCCTGGGAATGGAATATGCCTTTAGCACCGGATATGACCCGACGTGTCTAGTGCAGTTGTTCGAACGGGTTAGTGTCGACCATCCGGCGCCGCGTTCTCGCTTGGCCCGCATCTTTTCGACGCATCCGCCAACGAGCGATCGTATCATCGCAGCGCAAGCAGTCATCGCCGACTATCTCTCGGACCGAGAGACCTATATCGTGAGTACCAGCGAATTCGACAATATTCGCGAACGCTTACTTGCGCGCGAGGCGGGCGCACGGCTGGGAAGAAACTCAACTGGTCCCCTCCTACGTCGAAAAACTCCTGCACAGGCAGGCCCTGCCAACCCGGGCGACAACGATCATGGATCCGAGGGGTCGCCACAGCCCCAGTGGGCAGCAAAGCAACAGCAACCTGGAAGCTGAGTTACTTGATTTCACTTCGGAAGAGCCTGGCGACAAAATTGCACTGTAGGGACCCGTTAGCCGGTCTAGCTCTAGGAGAGTGACTGTGAATGGATCATCGAGAGTGATCATGCTTGCGGCAATATTGTTGATGAGTCGGGTGCTAGTGTCGGCGCAAATCTCCTCGGCGCCGTTGCTGGCTGATGAGCAGAACACGATTCAGGTATTCAAACAGGCGAGTCCAGGAGTTGTGCATATTAAGGCACGACTCATGCTGTCTTCCCCCTTCGAGTCGCGTTCTATTGAGGAAAGTACTGGGACCGGGTTCCTTATCGACAAAGCGGGACGCATCATTACAGCTTTTCACGTCGTAAAAGACAAGGATGAGATTGCCATAACCCTGTCGAACCGCAAGCGCTTCGACGCACGGCTGATAGGAACCGCTCCACAGCTGGACCTTGCCTTACTCCAGATTGAGGCCCCAGCGGAAGATTTGGTTCCACTGAAACTAGGCAGTTCAGAATCCTTGCAGGTTGGACAAAAGGTGATCGCAATCGGGAATGCGATTGGGCTGCACAACACGCTCAGTGTAGGGGTAATTAGCGCCGTTCAGCGAACGATGGACGACTCGGCACTTGAATTGGCCGACGCCATTATTCAAACCGATGCCGCCATCAATCCCGGAAACAGTGGTGGACCACTCCTGAATACTTCGGGTGAGGTCATTGGGGTGAACGACGCTGTGATCCGCGGTGCCCAGAATGTCGGCTTTGCGATACCGATCGACCTGGCACGGGCCGTCATTCCCGATTTGATTGAGATGGGTCACGCTTACCGTCCGCTGTTGGGTTTCAGCGGAAGTGAGCTTACTCCCGGCATAGCCAAGCTCTTCGGAATTCCACTGGAGCGTGGCTTCCTGGTGGAAGAGGTTTTGCCGAATTCTCCTGCTGCAATCGCTGGTTTGCGCACCGGCAAACGGGTAGTAGTAGTCGGGCAGAAGCCATACACGCTTGGTGGGGACATTATTGTGGCGATCAATGGATCTGCAGTGACCACGTCTGCTGACATTGCGAAAGCCCTCCTTCGCGCTCGCCCGGGCGAATTGCTCAAGTTGCGGCTCTACCGACAGGGCAAGACCGTCGAAGCCACCGTGCCGTTGACAGCCATGGACATGCGTTTCTGAGAAGGGAGCACAACTTATGAGCGATGCGGCCACAGCACAGTCCGATTGCCAGAGGTGTTCGCGGACGGTTGAAGACATTCGTCATTGTCGCAACTATCAGCACGTCTCGATCAGATTCTGGTGCCTCGACATCACCTCTGGGACGATCTTGGCACTTTTGATTGTCGCGCTCCATGATTTATTGATTCCCAACAGCGTCTCTCTTCCGTGGAGCCTTCTCGCATCGATGTCGATCCTAATGGTGCTGCAGTTCATGTTCTCTCTGTTGATCGGCGGCGTAACCGGCTCACTGGAGGCAATGATTCCGGGGACCTTCGTTGCGATGGGCGCTATGATCGTCGCCTTGATGCCGATGGGGCAAGTAAGCAGGCTCGTTGCCGGAGCGACGGTCGGCCTCTTGATCAGTGCGGGCTTTGTTCTGATGGATGCCATCCTTAGGCGACGGCCGAATGGAGTCGCTTCGAAATTGCAAACCAGATCAGTATCGAAGCCTCCTTCTTTCACGATCCCCACGCCCGCTTGGGTGTATGACTTGTTAGAAGAGGCTGGTGCGCACAGGAGGGCATGTCCACAGCGCCGGCTGTTCGCGCAGATGGGAGAGCGGGTTCTGTTTGTCGCTGCCGGTTCAGGATTGAATTTCGCCAACTTTCCACCGCATCGTAGCATTGTTGCTGTTGACGTCAATCCTGAGATGTTGCAGCGAGCTCACGCTCGGGCGAAGACATATGACGGAATACTGGTTCTGATGAACGCAGATGTTCAGAAGCTACCGTTTGAGGATGCAGCATTTGATACGATCGCAACTGCATCTACCTTCTGCAGCGTACCCGATCCTGGCCTAGGACTTTCAGAGCTTTATCGTGTGCTCAAGCCTGGAGGAAACCTCCTGATGTTTGAACACGTACGAAGCAGGAACGCGGCGGTGGCACTGAATCAGGATATGATGAACTTCTTCATGCGGTTCTTAGGGCCGAGTATCAACCGGGACACAGCGACGACGGTCAGAAACGCGGGGTTTGTCATTGATCGAATCGGAAGCGCGTACTTGGACGTGTTTCTCGCAATTGAGGGGCACAAGCCAGCTAGGGCGCTGCCGTAGCTTTGCAGTCTTGGAATGCGGTGGTGAAGAGGTGGGAAAGAAATGTCTCGGCTTGGAACTTACAAAGAGATCGTCTTTGGGATCTCGTTTGGAATTGGCGCATCGCTGATTGATGTGGCGATGCACGCTACCATGGGGGAAGGTGATTGGCTGGCCGAGTTGACTCGACCCTCGCTCGTTATGGCAGTGTACCGTACACTGTTTCTCTTGCTGGGAATAGGACTCGGCGTGCTCCTGTGGCAACGAAATCGCAAGGAACGCGATTTTCGACAGCTCTTAGCTTCTTTCGACGCCCTCCGACGACGGATCGCCGCGCCTTCCATGCTTGTCCACACGAATCTCCAGTTGCTGCTCACGAGTTACCAAAGTCAGTTCCCGCCGGATGCGTCACAACTCATCTCGACAGCTTACGAAAACTCGCGTGCCATTCAGCGGGTGCTGGCCGACACCTCAGATTTGTAAAGAAGATCAAATTCTTAAGAAAGAAAAGCACCGCAAGGAGGCACTGTGCTTTGGGGCGAGGGGCTGCCAGTTCCTTGCGGTGCTCGTGGTGAGCCGTCTGTGTACTGTGGGGGAGGGCGGCTCTTCCCATGGCTGCTGCTGTTGCCTCTTACTCTTGCATCTATGCAATCTCGATTCCAATCAAGAACCCAGTGAAATTGCCGACGAAGTAGGTTGGCGAGATTGGGCGCTGACGCATTTCGGACAATCGATTCCTGATTTAAGGCAGGTTAACCCGAGCTTTCGGAAAAAGGCTCCTGTTCTGTCGAGGTATCTCGCTCGACGAGACCGAATTTTTCCATTCGATAGATCAGGGTCTTTCTACTGATGTTGAGATAACGGGCAGCACGCGTCTGGTTCCAGTGGTGTTTCTCGAGTGCCTGTACAAGGATCTCCTTCTCCACTTCTTCCAGACTGATGCCTTCATCGGGGAGTTTCAAACCGATGGAGGCAATCCGGCTGCGGCCCGTCCTGATTTCGGCAGGAAGATCAGACGCACTGATCTGGTTGCCCACGGCTAAGACCGATACCCGCTCAATGACGTTTTCAAGTTCGCGAATGTTTCCCGGCCAGTCGTATTTGTAGAGTAGTTCCATGGCATCATCAGCCAAGCTCAGCCTGCCAGTATTGTAGCGTTCGGAGAACCGCTTCAAGAAGTGCGCCGCCAGAGGTGGAATATCCTCCCGACGCTCACGCAAGGGCGGCAATTCGATGGTAATGACACTCAGTCGGTAGTAGAGGTCTCCACGAAGGTTTCCATCCTCTACCTGCGTTTTGAGGTCCCGGTTTGTCGCGGCAATGATTCGCACGTTGACCTTGACCGGATGGGAACTACCAATCTTGTCCACCTCCCGCTCCTGCAAAACTCGCAGTATCTTGACTTGCATGTTGAGCGGAAGTTCGCCAATCTCATCGAGAAAGATAGTGCCTTCGTTAGCGGCTTCAAATTTTCCAGCGCGATCACCGGCGGCACCGGTGAAGGCGCCTTTCGTGTGCCCAAACAGTTCCGATTCAACCAGCGTTTCCGGTAAAGCCCCGCAATTGACCGCAATAAACGGCTTTCCTGCTCGCAGGCTGTTTTGATGGATGGCTTTGGCCAGCAATTCCTTGCCAGTTCCGCTCTCTCCGGTTATCAGCACTGTGCTATCACGGCGAGCTACTTGACCAGCTATCGCTAACACGTCCCGCATTTTCTTGGAACTTCCAATCAAACTCGAGAACTGAAACTCGGTGCCGACCAAGTCTCGCAAATAACGGTTTTCGTCGACTAGTTGCTGGCGCTCGAACATCCGGCTAACACTTAGCTTCAGCTCTTCCGGATTAATTGGCTTCAAAATGTAGTCAGCGGCGCCAAGTCGCATTGCGTCCACGGCATCGGAAACCGTACCGAACGCGGTGATCAGGATAACGGGGACATCTTCATCAATCGCCTTGACCTTGGCCATCAGGTCCAGGCCGGACATAGCTGGCATGCGCATGTCCGTGATCACCACGGAGGGCGAGTGTTGTTGAAACGCCTTCAGACCATTTAAGCCATCGGTTGCGGTGGTGACTTCGTAGCCGGCCTCCTGCAACCAGAATTCAATGATCCTGCGCTGTCCCGGATCATCATCCACAATGAGAATCGAACCTTGCTTCATGATCCCAACCTCTCGGTTACTTGGGCATCGGGAAACGGGAGTCTTACCGTGAAGGTCATTCCACGATCATTATTTCGTCGGACCCGGATATGCCCCTTGTGCTGGCTAACGATTCGATAGGCAATCGACAGTCCCATTCCTGTCCCTTCGGCCCGGGTGGTATAGAAAGGGTTGAAGATCCTTTCCAGATCGGCCTCCGGTATGCCTCGCCCTTGGTCAACAACCTCCAGTTCAACAAAGTCACTGGTGCTGAATGCCCTGTAGGTTAACGTTCCTCCAGGTCCCATCGCTTGAATGGCGTTTAACCCAAGGTTTAGCAGCACTTGTTTCATCTGATCCACATCGACACGAATTGTATCCTTGACCTGACCGACCTCAGCCTTGACGGTCACTCCGGCTAATTTGGCGGTTTCAGCAAGCAGCTTGAGCACCGAATCCACCAGTATTTGCGGATCGGTTTCGACGATGCGCGGCGGAGCGGGGCGGCCAAAGTCCAAGACATTGCTGACCAGATTCTTTAGACGTTCGATTTCAGCCACGGCCAAGGTTGCGAATTCCCTTCTGGTTGCGATCGGCAATTCTTCCCGTCGAAGAATCTGTACGGCCCCATCGATTGCTCCCAACGGGTTACGGATCTCGTGCGCCAGTCCTGCGGCCAGCTCGCCCAGTGCCGAGAGTCGGTCGGCGCGTCGTAGTTGCTCAAAACTGTCCTGCAGCTGCTTGTAGACCTCGCTTAACTGCTGGGCCGTAGCTTCCGCCTTGTATCGTTGCGTTCGTTCGTGATCGGAAAGAATGCCGATAATGAGGCTGATCGGAAAGAACATCCCAATCTCGATGTATTGCGAGGCACTGAAATCGGGATGCATATGCCAAGCCATCCAGATATGAGGGATATAGACGATGCCGCAAAAGACCGAGGCAATCAGTCCCCCTCTCCATCCGTACCAGAGTGCAAAGAGCGAAAGCGGTATGTAATAGGCTCTTTGCAGGAGTTGATGGAGAAGCATATGAGAGGTCGCCGCATAGTAGTGCAATGCCGAGACGCCTACGACCGCGACTCCAGCGACGAGGATACGCACGAGATGTCGGTTCATGATCTTGACGCGGATTCTAGCACCGGACAACAACTGCCGCCGGGTACGGCTATCCAGGTACGACTCCAGAGCCGTGTCCGCCCTTACCCATGCCGTCAGGCAGTAATTCGCGGCGTCATTCCATTCATTCCAATGAGCCATACGTGTTGAACGTTGCATGTTTAGGACCGAGAGCGATTGAATCAATGAAGAGCTTCATCCCCGACTTCGCACGCGCTATCTTTCTTAGGACACGTAGTACTCTGTCCAGCGTGAGCGGACTATTTGCGGCACGCAACTGCCCGATTTGGGGCACCGGGGGACAGATAGGTCCACGATTGCCTCGCTAGTTACAGGGAAACACAAGATCAACCGTTTGGCATGGCAACTGCATTGATACTGGCGAACTCCCGAGCTGATTCAAACCGTAATCTCCGGTGTGATTGAGGTCACAGACGCAGGTGATTCACCGGGATATTCTGATCAAAATAGCAATGGCACGGAAATTCAAATTCGTCACGGTGGTGCTGGCGGTCCTGATCTTTGTTGGGTCTGTTCCGATTTCGGCGCGTTGTGACCGTAGCCAACAAAGCGAACGCCGCGAGCATTGCGCTCCCGATTGCCCGATGATGGCGCACGCGGGCGTGCCGGCTGACACATCGTTCAATCTGCAGTCAGCCCTGAACAGCATTCCAGAGCGAACGAACTGCTGCACTATCTCCAATTCACGTCCCGAAACCGTGGCACAGCTCCAGGTACCAACGACGATGGCTGCAGACATGGTTTTCAGCACCACCGAAGCAGTGGCTCTGGTGTTCGCGGTTGCTGGCACATCTCCAGCTGTGCAGGAATCGTGTTATTCCGCAAGTCTTTCCTCAGCTTTTGTCCTTCGAATCTGATCTTGTTTCTCTAATCATCCTGCTCCGTAATTCCGATTAACTAGTCGGTGAAGTGTTCAATCTCACCGGGCGCTGTGTAACCGCCTGGTGGTGACTCCAGATTCCGAGTGAACTTAATGAAGAAGGTACGATTAATACTGTTCTTAGTGTTGGGGGCTGCAAGCTGGACGCTTGCGGCCGACAAAGGCGCCGGTTCGCAGGTCCAGGTAGAGGTTGCCCCAGCGTCGCCAACCAATGCGAACCCACCAGCGGCTGTGCTGACACTGGATGATGTGATTCGAGAAGGGCTCGAAAGGAACCCTTCCGTACAGGCGGCCTTCCACCAAGTCGAAGCGCAACGGCGCCGCGTGCCACAGGTTCGCACACTGCCCGATCCAACCGTTTCTACTGGCTGGGCCGGGAATATTACTCCTTTCAGCGTTCAAAATGGCGACCCATCCAGTTCACGTTTTGTGAGCGTGTCTCAGCAGCTGTTGTACCCAGGGAAGCTAAAGCTGCGTGGTGAAGTGGCGAGCAAAGAAGTGGAAGCCGCAACTTGGGACTACGAGGCCGTTCGTCGTCGCGTTGTCGCTGATCTCAAAGTGGCTTATTACGACTATTCCTTCCAGGACAAGGCAATTCAAACCACGCAACGGAACAAGGAACTGCTGCAGAAGCTCGCCAGCATTGCCGAAGCTCGCTATCGCGTCGGAAAAGGTGTTCAGCAGGACGTACTGAAATCACAGGTTGAGATCTCGTTGCTTTTGCAGAAGCTGACGGTCTTAGAGCAACAGAAAAAGACCGCTCAGGTGCGCCTGAACACACTGCTGGCACGAGATCCGGAATCACCGTTGCCTCCAGCAGCCGATTTGCCGGTGCCAGAGATGGCCATCAGTCTGGAAGCTCTATATGCGCAAGCCCGTGCGGCCGATCCCTTGCTGCAACGAGAGCAGACCCTAGTGCAGCGGAGCAATGTTGCCATCAGTCTAGCCAAGCGGGACTACTACCCGGATTTTACGGTCGGCTACATGTATCAGCAGCGTCCTGATATGCCGGACATGAATGGATTCACGTTCGGCGTGAATATTCCGATCTTCTACAAAACGAAACAGCGCGAGGCGGTTCGTCAAGCGGCGGAAGAGCGCATCAGCGCCGAGCGCAGTCGCGACAATCGGCAAAATGAACTGAACTTCGAGTTGAAGCAGCAGTACCTCGCAGCCCAGGCTTCGAGCCAGCTGTTGCGCCTCTATTCTGAAGGCGTGGTCCCGCAGTCCTCGCTTGCCCTGGAATCTTCCATGTCGGCTTATCAGGTCGGCAACGTCGATTTCCTCACCGTGATCGGTAACTTCACCACACTCTTGAACTACCAAGTGGATTACTACCGCGAACTCGCCAATTTCGATTCGGCTCTGGCTCGGATTGAAGCCCTGGTGGGAGTGGACCCGACGGTGGCGAAGGCGACGACTGATGTGCAAACGGAAAAGAGGTAAGTGTATGCGGAACTCTACAGGTGCCAAGATTTTGACTGATCTTAAGGAACAATTCGAAACATTGCCCAAAGAAATCAGGAAGCAGCTCATCGCCGTGCTCGATGAAATGGGAAAAGAGCTTGAGCGCACTGAGCGAAAGTCAGCTGCAATTTACGACAGGAGCACACATTCATGGTTCGCAAGAGCGTAATCATTGCCGCGGTCTTCACCGCTGTCATTGTTCTCGGTTTTATCTATCGAGGAAAGATTGTTACTGCATTTCACCGGCTTCGCTCGACTCAGACGGCCTCCAGTTCAGCTACGCCCGGAGAGAAGAAGGTGCTGTATTGGTACGACGCGATGAATCCGACGCATACCTACGATAAACCCGGGAAGGCTCCGGACGGCATGGATCTGGTCCCGAAGTATGCGGAAGAGGAAGTTGCCGCTAGCTCGTCCTCGGAAGGCCATTCCGGACATAAGGAACGCAAAGTCTTGTACTGGTACGACCCGATGCACCCCGTCTACAAGGCGAACAAGCCTGGAACAGCCCCCGATTGCGGCATGGAACTCGTGCCGAAGTATGCCGACGAGGATACGGGTGAGGCGGCGATGGCTGTGGGAACGGTGAAGATCTCTACCGAAAAGCAACAGCTTATCGGCGTGCGTACTGCGACCGTCGAGCGCAAGCCATTGGTCCGCAGCGTGCGCACAACCGGACAACTTACGGCAGACGAAACCAGGATTGCGCACGTGCACGTCAAGATCAGTGGCTACATCGACCAAGTGTATGTCGACTACGTCGGTCAGCTGGTAAAGAAAGGGCAACCGCTGTTCACCGTTTACAGCCCCGACTTGGTGGCGACCCAGGAGGAGTATCTCATCGCCAAGCGGGGCGACAAGACGATGGGTGGCTCTCAATTCAAGGAGGTATCGGAAGGGGCCCAGTCATTGCTCGAATCCGCCCGTCGGCGGCTGAAACTTTGGGACATCAGCGACGAACAGATTCACCGCTTGGATCGAACGGGAGAAGTAACGCGCACGATGACGTTTTACTCCCCGGTTGACGGTTTCGTGATGGAGCGCAAGGCATTTCCGCAAACGGCTATCACGCCCGATATGGATCTGTATCAGATCACGGATTTATCGAAGGTTTGGGTCAATGCCGACGTGTACGAGTATGAAGTGCCGTTCGTCAAAGTCGGCCAGAGCGTCGACATGCAGCTTAGCTATTATCCCGGCAAAACCTATACCGGCAAGATCACCTACATCTATCCGACGGTTGACCCCGTAGCCCGCACGGTCAAGGTACGCATCGAGGTCCCAAACCCGGATTTCGAACTCAAACCCCAGATGTTCGCCAATGTGGAATTGAAGATCAATTACGGCACTCACGTTGTCGTACCACAAGAGGCGGTGATGGATTCCGGAGACAAGCAGTATGTGTTCCTGGTGCATGACGGAGGCACATTCGAGCCGCGGAATATCGAGATTGGTCCAAAGTTGGACGGGAAAGTAGCCGTACTTTCCGGTCTCGAGGCAGGTGACACGATCGTCACCTCCGGCAACTTCCTGGTTGATTCGGAAAGCCGTTTGAAGAGCGCCATGGGCGGCATGAAGCACTGAGGAGGGCGTATGGCGAAAAAAGCTTCCATCGTGTCGCTGGTAGTTCTGGTTATCGTGGGTGGTCTGTTCATGGCCGGAGATTGGTCGATGCGTCGGCGTGAACGTGAATTCTGTGGGATCTGCCGGCGACACGTAAACCCGAAACTGGCGGTTGTGGCCGTACTTGGAGGCAAACAGCGGCACGTGTGTTGCGCTCGTTGTGCGGTCACCGAGGCCCGTCAAGAGAAGCAACCGCTGCGATTGGTATCGGTCACCGATTACACATCCGGCCGAACCATCAATCCGGCCGATGCCTGGTTCGTAGAAGACAGTCGAGCAATGGCGTGCGACCACGACATGTCGATGACTGACGAGAGTAAACAGCCGTTACAAATGACATTTGATCGCTGCGCTCCTGGAGCTTTTGCGTTTACTTCCGAGCAACAGGCACGCAGTTTTGTTCAAGAGAATGGGGGCGTCATCCGTCGTCTTCCCGAGCTTGCAAAAGAGGTTCAGCAATGATTGATCATCTTATCGAAGCCTGCGCCAAGAACAAATTCCTGGTGTTTCTCTTCATTGGCGTGGCCCTTCTCTTTGGCGTGCACTCGCTGAAGAACACCAAACTGGATGCTATCCCTGATCTCTCCGATACACAGGTCATTGTGTATTCGCGATGGGATCGCAGCCCAGACATCATGGAAGATCAGGTCACTTACCCGATTGTGTCAGCCCTGCTGGGTTTACCCAAAGTCAAGGACATTCGTGGTTTCTCGGATTTCGGGTACTCGTATGTCTACATCATCTTTGAAGAAGGTACCGACATCTACTGGGCACGCTCCCGGACCCTGGAATATCTGAGTTCCGTTACTCCGCGATTGCCCAAAGGAGTGAACGTAGAGCTTGCCAAGGATGACACTGCCGTCGGTTGGGTCTACCAGTATGCCCTGGTCGATACTGCCGGTCAGTACAGTCTGGAGCAAATGCGTAGCTACCAGGACTGGTACCTACGCTACGCCCTGCAATCGGTTCCCGGGGTGGCCGAGGTGGCTCCTCTGGGCGGCTTCGTGCGGCAATACCAAGTCAATGTCGATCCCAACAAGCTGCTCGGATACAAGATCCCGATCAACATGGTCGTGGAAGCGGTCCAGAAGGGCAATAACGACGTGGGCGCGCGTTTGGTGGAAATGAGCGGTCGGGAATACATGGTGCGGGGCCGCGGCTATATCAAGTCGCTGGATGACATCGGCAAGATCGTGGTCATGAACAATCCCCAGACCGGCACACCGGTTCTCGTGCGCGATATCGCCACCGTCACCTACGGGCCTGAGATTCGCCGTGGTGTCGGCGAAATTGATGGCCGTGGTGAAACGGTTGGTGGCGTGGTGATCATGCGTTTCGGCGAGAACGCTCAGAAAGTCATCGAACGCGTAAAGGAGAAGATCAAAGATCTGGAGCCAACTCTGCCGAAGGGCTTGAAGATTGTCAACACCTACGATCGTTCCGATCTGATCGATCGCTCGGTTGAAAACCTCAAACACACGCTGCTTGAGGAGTTAATCATCGTCAGCCTGGTGATCATGATCTTCCTGTGGCACTTTCCCAGTGCCATCATTCCCATCATCACGATTCCAATCACCGTGGTGTTGGCCTTTATCCCCATGCAGTTGAGCGGCATGACAGCCAACATCATGTCCCTGGGAGGAATCGCTGTCGCGATCGGGGCCATGGTGGACGCCGCCGTTGTGGTAGTTGAGCAGACCCACAAGAAACTTGAGCACTGGAACGCCGAAGGCCGCCCGGGGGATTACCACCAGGTGGTTATCTCCGCCGTTAAGGAGGTGGGCGGACCCAGCTTCTTCGCACTTTTGGTGATTGCCGTCTCCTTCCTTCCCGTCTTCACGTTGGAAGCGCAGGAAGGCCGGTTGTTCAAACCATTGGCGTACACCAAGAACTTTTCCATGGCGATCGCGGCCGTGCTGGCCGTAACTCTTGATCCAGCCATGCGGTTGCTGTTTACCCGGATGGATAATTTCACTTTCCGCCCGAAGTGGCTGGCCAAAATCGTGAATGCCGTTCTGGTCGGCAAGATTCACAGCGAAGATGATCATCCCATCAGCCGTCCACTGATGAAGATCTACCACCCGGTCGTTGAGTTTGTCCTCGAACACAAGTGGAAGACGATTGCGGCTGCGGTGCTAGCGATGGTACTCACGGTTCCTGTGTTCTTCAAGCTTGGTTCTGAGTTCATGCCTCCGCTGGATGAAGGCACGTTGCTGTACATGCCAACCACCCTGCCAGGCATGTCGGTTACCGAGGCATCTCGCATTCTCCAGATCCAGGACAAGATCATGAAAAGTTTCCCGGAGGTGCAGAGCGTATTTGGCAAAGCGGGCCGTGTCGAGAGCTCAACTGATCCAGCGCCGTACGCCATGATGGAATCAGTAGTAGTTCTAAAGCCTCAGGAGCAATGGCCGAAGCGCTCACGCTGGTACTCCAGATGGGCTCCTGACTGGCTACAGGGTATGCTCCGCCGTTTCTGGCCGGACCACAAAACAACACAAGAATTGATCTATGGTCCCGGCGGTCTGAACGAAGCGCTCACCATTCCAGGCATTGCCAATGCATGGACCATGCCCATCAAGGGACGCATTGACATGCTCACTACCGGCGTGCGAACGCCGTTGGGTATCAAGATCCTCGGTTCCGACTTAGGGGAGGTACAGAAGGTTGGCGAAGAAATCGAGATGGCGCTCAAGGACATTCCGGGTACAACCAGCGTGTTCGCCGAGCGAACCACAGGTGGATACTTCCTGGACTTCGATCTTAAACGCGACGAACTCGCTCGGTACGGTCTGACGATCGATGATGCCAATGAGGTATTGATGTCTGCCGTCGGAGGCGAAGACGTTACCACGACCGTAGAGGGTCGCGAACGGTACCCGGTCAATGTTCGGTACCTGCGAGACTATCGCAGCGACATTGACAAGCTACAGCGCGTGTTGGTTTCAACGCCGTCGGGCGCGCAGATCCCGTTGGGGCAGATTGCCGATATCTCTCTGAAAACCGGTCCCGGCATGATTCGCGACGAGAACGGCAGGTTGAGCGGCTACGTGTACGTCGACGTGTCCGGCCGTGACATTGGCAGCTACGTGGAGCAAGCCAAGAAAGTGGTTAGCGAGAAGGTTAGTGTCCCCGTGGGCTATCAGCTTGTCTGGAGCGGTCAGTACGAGTCGATGATCCGCGTCAAGGAGCGGCTGAAGATCGTGCTGCCGGTAACGCTGTTCATCGTGTTCCTGCTGCTGTACTTCAATACGAAGTCGACAGTGAAGACGATGATCATCCTGCTGGCGGTTCCTTTCTCCGCCATTGGAGCGATTTGGTTCCTCTATCTCCTCAACTACAACATGAGCATTGCCGTCTGGGTGGGATTGATCGCGCTTCTTGGGGTGGATGCGGAAACGGCGGTCTTCATGCTGCTGTATCTGGATCTGGCTTATCACGATGCGATCAACAAAGGCAAGATGCGCAGTTGGGACGATCTCCGTGAAGCCATCGTGGTGGGGGCCGTCAAGCGCCTTCGTCCGAAGGTGATGACCGTGGCCTGCATGTTGTTCGGATTGCTGCCGATCATGTGGTCGGTGGGAGCCGGCGGCGATGTGATGAAGCGCATCGCGGCTCCGATGATTGGAGGGATTCTTACTTCGTTTTTGATGGAACTGATCATCTATCCCCCGATCTTCGCGATCTGGAAGTGGAACTTCGAGGTCAAACCGAGACTGAAACACGAGCAGAACTCGTCCACACCGGTCGAGCAACTGACGAGCGCATAGCAGAGAACATGAGCAAATACGGCAAACGGATTCTACTTTTCGCGACGCTAATGATGGCGACCGGGGCCTTGGCGCAGTCTTCCAGTGCCGTGGAGGAGCAGTTTGCCGACCTGACGCAGTCACTGAGCGGAACGGCCGATCGCCTCCTGACGGCTGCTTCCGCTCACGACGCCGCTGTTCCCAACCCAGTAGCTAGTACGGCTATCTTGCCACAGCCAGCGGAAGCTCTCGGTCTGATGGCACGGAGTCGCCGGTGGCAGGAACTGCGCCAACAGATAGAACCCATTTTGAAAGCGCAAGGATTGCCGATTGAAGTTTTGGCAGTGGTGAAAGTCGAGAGTGGCGGCCAACCGGATGCGCTCTCCCGCGCAGGCGCCAGGGGACTGTGGCAGTTGATGCCGGACACGGCCCGGCGCTACGGACTGATTGTGGACGGCGCCACGGATGAACGTTTGGATCCGGAGAAGGCGACGTGGGCCGCCACTCAATACCTACGCGAGCTTCTGGAGCTGTTTGGAGATTGGCGGCTGGCGCTGGCGGCTTACAACGCCGGAGAAGACGCGGTGTCTCGTGCCATCACTCGCTCAGGATCGCGTGAGTTTGAGGTGTTGCGCCTGAAGCGAGTGCTACCGGAGGAGACACGCAAATACGTCCCCGCCGTTCTGGCTGTAATGAGGCAACTCGGAAGCGTCGGGGAACCCAAGCTGCCTGAACCGATTACACGAGTGTCTCTCGACAACAGCGCTCGGGTATATGCCTCGACGGACGCCGGAGATTAAACAGAATGGGACTCTACGCCAAAAAGAAGAGTGTCGGTGGCAAGTACGTCTTCTGGCCGGTGTGGGCGCTCTGCGGATTTCTTGCGCTAACGATGCTGGCAGCAGCCGTTCGCTTGTACCTGGACCAGCGGCCCAAGCGTTCCGACATTGCAGTCATGGATATACCGGAGGGCAATGAGATTCGATTCCGCTCGGCGGATTTTCCGGCCGGCCAGCTGCGAATGTTTCGTGTTTCCGGAACCGGAATCACTCTCGCGGTGAAGCGATTGCCAGATCGGGTTCACGTGGCTTTATCGAACTGCACGGTTTGCTCTCGTCATGGTCATAAGAGCTATGCCCAACAGAACGAGTTGTTCTGCGGTGTATGCAACCAGCCAATGCGTTTTGCGGAGGACGCATTGGCTGCAAGGATCGCGAAGGGCCAGTGCCCTCTTCCGGAAGTACCGGTTGCAGAAGAGCGCGGGATGATCGTGATCGCAACCAAAGACGTCGTCCGAGTTGCGGATCAGGCTTTGATGAAGTGAAGCAGGAAGAAGGAGAACAGTCAGATGAAAGTAAAGCAAGCATTTCTAACCATACTCGGTGTCGTCGTCCTTACTGGGTCCGTATGGGCTCAGCACAACCACAACCCAGCGGCTAAACCAGCCGTGAGCTCATCGGAGGAGACGACAGCCGCATGTCAACACCACATGATGGAGGCTAAGGACGCCTTGGCGAAGCTCGATGCCGCTGTCATGGACGCCCAGCAGGCGGAATCGCTGGAAGGCAAGCAGAAGGCATTGGCTGAGGTCAGCTCGCTCGTGGATCAACTCAAGCAGCACCTCAACATGTGTCCCATGATGCAGGCGGATTCGATGCAGCACATGGAGAACATGAATTGCATGGGGAAGAAAGCGAAAGACCAGAAGGCGGAGTGAATGAATTCGGAGGCGCGGATAATCCGCCCTCCGACTTATAGGTATTTCTTTATCGGAGTCAGGTATGTCGCATCATCATAATGAACAACGGCTAGCAAAGAGACAGCAGTTCTCTGGTCGCAATCAAAACAACAGTTTTCGCTGGGCAGTCGGCATGGTCGTCGTGGCCGGCGTGTTGGTCATCGCATTCCTCGCCTTTGGCCGGGGTGAACGAGCAGATAATAAAGGCAAACAGGTTATCGCCGTCAATAACGAGGTCAGGATACCGCTATCTGAAGTAAGCGATGGGAACGCCAAATTCTATCAATACAAAGCCAGCAACAATCGATTGGTCCGCTTCTTCGTGATCAAGAGCTCCGACGGGGTCTATCGAGCCGCGGCGGATGCCTGCGATGTCTGTTTCCGCGGAAAGAAAGGTTACTACCAGCAGGGAGATGACATGGTCTGCAGGAAGTGTGGCCGGCACTTCCCGTCGGCTGCGGTGAATGAAGTCACCGGGGGCTGCAACCCGGACGGGATCCCGCGGGCCATTCAGGGGAGCGACCTGGTTATTCAGACTGCTGAGCTCGAACAAAGAACTGTGCTCTTTTAGGTCTAACTTATGCGAATTAGTACGATTGCATTTGCGAACTTGAACCGACGTCGTGGCAAGGCCATCTTCCTGATAGTCGGCATTGCGATCGGTGTGGGAACTGTCGTGGCGCTCGCCACGCTGACCCGTTCGATCCAGGAGGAGATAGGAGGCCAACTGGATCGCTTCGGCGCCAATATTCTTATCCTTCCCCAGTCGAACACGATGGCTCTCGACTACGGTGGCGTGCCGGTGAGTGGGGTTGCGTTTGATGTCCACCAACTCACTAATGAGGACCTCGAGCGGATTCACCAAATCCCTTACAAAGGACGCCTGAGCGCGGTGGCGCCGAAAACACTCGCTTATGCCGATGTAGATGGCCAGAAGGTGATCCTGGCGGGGGTTGATTTTAAGAATGAACAAAGATTACGACGATGGTGGCGGCTCGAAGGAACTGTGCCGGCATCCGACACGGAGCTTTTGGTTGGCTTTGAGATCGCCAAGGCGCTCGGTTTGATTGCAAGCGAGAGCAACAAGAACGCGGTTGCGCAAGGGGCAGACAGTACCCATCACACCGCTGCTCCCGACGATCAATTCCGGATTTCGGTGGAGCGCATCAAGATCGCTGGCGTCGATCACCGTGTTTCTGGCGTGCTCCACGCGACGGGCGGCCCAGAAGACAAGATGATCTTCGGAAAACTTGTGCACATACAGCAGATCGCGAAGCGGGAAGGACAGATCGACGCCATCGAGGTGAGTGCACTCTGTAAGGATTGTCCAATCGATGACATCGTCAACCAAATCCGCGAAAAGCTGCCTCATGCGAAGGTCTCGGCGATTCAGCAGGCGGTGAAAGCGCGAGTGGAAATGGTGCAGCGTCTGTCACGCTTTTCAGCGGTCGTCTCCATTGTAGTGCTTCTGATTGCGACCTTGATGATTCTCACCTCGATGACCGGTTCGGTCGTCGAGCGCACCCGGGAATTTGGTGTGTTGCGAGCTATCGGTTTTCGAAAGTGGCACATCATTCAGGCTCTCATTCTGGAAGTTCTGGCGGTCGGCGCAATGGGAGGAACCGTTGGCTGGATTCTTGGAACCGGGGGCAGCTGGATTGTGCTGCCTTACTTTACCGAATTCGCTGCGCCTCCTGAAGCAAGGCCCGATTTGCTGGCAGCAGCCGTAGTCACTTCGATTCTGGTGAGTGTTGCTGCCAGTTTATACCCCGTCACCCGCGCTTCGCGGATGGACCCGGCTGACGCGGTGCGTTCGATCTAAGGGACTTGGATATGTCATTTATTGAACTGGATAAGATCACAAAGTTTTACGGCAGCAGCGAGCAACAAGAGACATACGTGTTGTCCGATGTTTCCCTCGCGATCGAGGAAGGCGAGTTTGTTTGCCTGATGGGCCCCTCGGGATCGGGAAAGAGCACGTTGCTGACGATCCTCGGAGCGATGAATCACCCTTCTGCGGGGCACGTGCTCATCGATGAAGTTGATGTTTATGCGCTTACCGACGAGCGGAGGGCGGATTTCCGTCGCGAATACTTGGGCTTTGTCTTTCAGCAGCATCACCTGATGCCGTACCTGACAGCGATTGAAAACGTAATGCTGCCCCTGGCGACAGTGCGACTCAATTCGGCGGAAAAGACGCGACGAGCTGTGGCGGCACTGGCTCAGGTGGGTCTGGCAGAAAAGCGAGATCGTCTTCCTAATCAATTATCGGGAGGGGAGCAAGGGCGCGTTGCCATTGCTCGGGCATTAGTGAATAACCCTCCGGTCATTCTTGCTGACGAACCCACCGGGACACTAGACAGCAAGACGGGGGAGGAGATCATGCGTGTTTTTCTCCGCCTCAACCATGAAGGACAGACGATCTTCATGGTAACGCATAACTCAGACAACGCTGCGGCAGCTCATCGGGTGCTGCACATCCGCGATGGGAAGCTTGAGGAGCGATCGAACGGAGATGCGCGCACAATTGCGTTTCCCTCTCCTGCCTCCAGCAGAGCAAGCATTCAACACACTACACAGACATAGGAGATGAATATGAAAACTATTACCGCGAAAACAGTGATTGCCATGATCGTCATGTTCTTAGGTGCTTACCCACTCGTTGCGGCCGAGCAGACACTGAAAGGCGTTGTTTCGGATTCCATGTGCGGCCGCAAGCACATGATGCCGGGCAAAACCGACGCCGAGTGCATTCGCGAATGTATCAAGGCGAAGAGCAAGTATGCGCTCGTCACAGCGGACAAGACTTACACCCTGCAGGCGCAGGCGACGGAATTGGAAAAGCTTGCCGGTAAGCAGGTGCAAGTCATTGGGGAGATCGACGGCCCCAATCTCAAGGTTTCTAAAATCACTCCCACCAAATAGCAACGATCAGGAGTTCGATATGAGTCGTCATAAAAGACCGGCAGATCTCCCGTCTGCCGGATACTGGACCTCTACGCAGTCATATGTGCTGGCTACAGTCACCCTGATCCTTGGTCTTGCGGTGGGGTACCTCGTCCGAGGCTCCGAAGGAGTCAGTCCGGCGAACGTAAGCACCTCGGTATCTGCCGCGACCGGGTCTATTCCCTCGGAGAGCTTTATCCAGCCTAAGGCAACACCGGAACTGACATCCAGGCTGGTCGAACCGCTGTTGATTGAGCTGAAGACAAGGCCCAACGATGCCACGCTGCTAAGCAAGATTGGGAATCTCTACTACGACCACAAGGAATATCCGAAGGCAATTGAGTATTACGAAAAGTCACTCGTCATCAAGCCGGACGATGCCGATGTGCGCACGGACATGGGAACGGCAATCTGGTATTCGGGCGATGCCGACCATGCGTTGAAAGAATACGAGCGCGCATTGAGCTATCGGCCAAACCATCCGAACACCTTATTCAATATGGGGATTGTGAGATGGCACGGCAAGAAGGATACGAAGGGGACTCTTGAGGCCTGGAACAAGTTGCTGAGCACAAATCCAAACTACCCAGAGCGAGACCGAGTGCTGCAGCTAATTCAACAAGTGCAATCTGGAAGGGATTAGCGGTTGGCGGCCGGTGAGCGGGTTGTGAGTGTCTGTCTTTGATTTGTCTATCGGTCCCTAGCTTGGGCGATGGGCTGCTCCATAGCCGATGACGTGGCGGGTACACAGGAGTGGTATGACCTCTAAAGTCGAAAGTAGCGTCCGAGTACAACAAGCAGAACCGATGCGCAAGCTTACTCCCCGTTGGGTGTTGCGCGCTGCGAGCATCGTCTATGGCTTGGTGATGTTTGAAGTCGTCATCATGCTGAGTCCAATTGCCTTTTACTTCTATTCTGCTTACGGCCCGATTCTCAAGTGGCTGGACCGGTACGGGCCAACCTCGTGGTTGACGGGCTTCGTGTTGCCCCATTCGGTAGTGACCAACAGCATCTTGCTCGAATTCCTCCGCTGGAACATCGGTCGCTATGCATTCAGCTTGGGACTGATTGGTTTCTTTATCTGTGCCATTCAAATCTACGGAGCCAAACTACTACGCCGGAAAACTGTGGCTTGGGGCGCGTACCGTTATGTTCGGCATCCTCAGTACGTGTGCCTGGCCATTGCCGGTTTCGGTCTATTCACCATGTGGCCCCGGCTCATCATTTTCTTACTGTTTGTAGGAATGCTGATCGCCTATTACTGGCTGGCCAAAATCGAAGAACGGCATATGCTTACGGTCGATCCTGGATACGCAGACTATAGAGGGCGCACGGCCATGTTCCTCCCCGGAAATCCAGGCGGCAAGCTGTATCGCATGGTCTTCGGCCGGGTACACAGCCCAACCAGGGCCCGTTGTCTGGCGCTCATCGCTGTGGTGTGGGCGCTGGTGCTGGTTATCGCCGGGCTCCGCTATTACACCTTGGAGCACGTTGCGCGACTGACCGCCCCGTCCGGCATCGAGGTTGTTTCGGTGTATCCCATGCCCTCCGGCACCCTACGCGAGGCGCTCAGCCTGGCGCTTTCCGGCGAAGGTGTGCAGGAAGCTTTAGCCAAGGAGCATGGCGCTACCTTCGTATCCCACATTCTTCCCCAGGACTATGCCATGATGGGTATGTTTGCAGATGTCGGTTCCGCTCACATGAAAGCGGGCGATATCAGCCTGCACTCCATCCTGGAACTGGGATGGTGGCTTGTTCCTTTTTCACAACAGGATCCAAGAGTCGATCTGATGGGTTCCAATCAGAACGAGTTCCGCGTTGTATTTTCCCGCGTCGATAGCCCGCAAGGAATGCCGATTCGTCGCGCAGAGGTGTTTTCTTTGGAGGGCAAAATGACAGCCATATGCATCGCTGACATATCGCTCTCCGAACAGCGAGTAATCGGGGTTGTCATTCCTCCTCGACGAAGCTTCTGGGGAAACATCAAGATGCCGATATTCTGATCATGCCACACACTCGACAACTCTGGCCTCATAACTGCGGCACCAATTGGCACAGTGCAGCTTGAGTGAGGGTACCATGCGGATTCTCTTTCGCCTCGCGTTCTGGATGATGGTTCTCACCCTCTATGTCGAGGCTACGCAAACTCCTGGTTCGCCTCCGGCCGAAGCGTCGCAGCAGTCTCCAATCGATGGACCCCGTGCGTTGCAAGCCGGGTATGCGGATTGTCTAAAAGCCGATCAGGGTGCTTATAGGCTCGCAAGCCGCTTGGCTGGTCCCGGGACGCGATGGCCATTCTACCCGCAGGTGTCCGTCGAAGAGGCGGAAGCGATGCGCGTGGCACTAGAGACGGTGTCTTCTCGACACAGTGCCTTTGTCGCCGCGCTGGATGATAACCAGCGTAAGTTGGTGAAGCCGAGGCTCGATCATGTCACCAGTATTCAAAACCAGTTGGCACAGAAGATCGACGGGCTGGGAGCAGAGATAGCAAGCGCCAAGCCAGACTGGGCAAACGTGCACTACTACCTCAACGATCTGAAAGAACTGCTTCGCAGCTCGCGATCGGAGCACAAGCGAATCGGGGCGTTGCTGTTGAGGCGTCACGATAAGTGAGAATGGATCTTTTGTGCAGGTAACCCAGCGCCCCAGCTGCTAAACCTCATCCCGTATCGTGTAACTTCCCCCCTATTCCAACTGTCCCAAATGGAGCACCTACTGACCGAAAAACGACGAACATAGCGGGCAGAGCCTAGTCTATTGCTTGGAAAGTCTGATTCCTGTCTTGTTTACAACAACTTACGCGTGCCGCACCAAGAATCGTCGGGCTGGCACGGAACGTGCGAAAGATTCATGCGGGGCAGCTAACTAAACGGGAGGTGCCGTGTGGGCGCCAAGCGGAGCGTGTTGGAAATTCGACAGTTTTATGATCGGTGGGCACCGTTGGTGAGCACCTTTTGCCGACTATATATGGGTGAGGCAACGACCGCCGAGTACGTGACAGCGGAAGCCTTCCTCGACTATTTCCGACGTGAACTACCGCTTCGGCTCGACCACGTGCCCGTCGCGTTAATGTCACTCGCCCTCCTACAAAGCGTTCAGAGAGGGGGTGGCGAAATTGAGGTCTACTCCCGCTTCGAGTTAGCCGTACTCGGATTGGCTCCCGAAGTACGTGCCGTCTTTATCCTGCATGGGGTACTAGAAGTCCAACTGCCCTGGATCACTGCGATTACAGGGACCAGCTATCGAGACGTGTGTCGGCTGTGGGGGAAGGCGCTTTTGGATCTGCAGGAGTACTTAGATTATGTCGGAGATTTAAGGAGGTTTGACAGCTGCGAGCTTGCTCCCAAGCCTCGTCGAGACGGAAATATGCGGTTTGAGGAACTGCTGCTGACGAAGAAGTTTGCAAAAGCTTAAGGTCGGCATGGAGAGGCATTGGCGTGTGGAACTGGTACAGAATAGCTCGATTCAAGTGGCTATTCCTGGTGATTGTCGTCGCACTGGTCAGTGGAGTGTTTTCTCAGCAAACGACTCCGTCTATCAGTGTTGATGTCAGGCTGGTGAATCTCAATGTTGCCGTGCTGGATAAGAATGGTCGAACCTACACCGGGCTGACTGCGGACAGGTTTCGAATCTATGACAATGGCGTCGAGCAGTCGATTCACCATTTCAGTGCTGAAGACATGCCTTATAGCCTGGGCATGGTCCTCGATCGTAGCGGCAGCATGTCCGAAATGATTCAGGATGTTTACAACGCAGCGTACCATACGGTTCGTGCCAGCAAGCCCGGAGATGAATTCTTCGTCGAACTATTCAATGACCGCGTCGAAATGAGGCAGGATGTTACGAGCGACCAGGAATTGTTGCAGCGACAATTAAAGGGCGTTGTCGCATCTGGCTCCACTGCCCTTTACGACGCTATTCTGGTGGGTCTCAATCGCCTGAAGCAAGACCAACGCGACAAGAAGGCGCTTCTGGTAGTTACCGATGGGGCAGATAACTCCAGCAAGCACTCCTTCCAAGAAGTGTTGGAGAGAGCCCGCGCCGACGGAGTCGTCATTTACATGGTTGGAATGTTTGACCAAACCATGCCGGGTGCCGAAGAGGACCAGTTGCGTGCACTGCTGGAGCAGATCGCAGAGGTCACTGGCGGACGGGCTTATTTTCCCCGAACGGTAAAGCAATGTGAAGAAGCATGTATCGCAATCGCCAAGGACCTTCGGGAACAGTACAGCCTGGGCTATTATCCCCGTCCCAAGTTGTTCGATGGCAGCTGGCGGACCATTCAGGTGCAGCTAGCCCTTCCCGAGGATTTATACGACCAGGGACTCCGTGCCCGCACCCGAGCCGGCTATTACACTCCCCGACAGTAATAACAATAGTCACTGTAACAATAAGGTTGAGGACCGAGCAGTTTCCAAAAAAGGGATGGGACTGCACATGGTCGGCTGCAGACCCTGAACAGTAACGTTTTCAGGTACGATCAGCAACGACGCACCGAAGCGTTCCCAACGGTGTGGATTCATTGAAGGCTTCGCGCACCTGGGAGAAACCCGACTCCGCTATTAATGAGGGCAACTCGCCCCGGGCGTTTTCACGAGTCGGTTGGAAGCCGTCGAGTAGCCTGACAAACATGAACGCTGCACGATGGTATGGGGTTGCTCCCTTACCCCAATCAAGAAGAACACACTTACCCCCTGGCCGCAAAATCCGAGCGATCTCAAGCAATGTCGTTCGTTTGGTCAGTAGCGACAGATGGTGGAAGAGTAAACAGGAGATTGCGTAATCAAAACTGCCTGTCGCGAAGGGCAATGCTTGGGCTGCGCACTGAACCAGCGCGACGTTTAGGTCTGCTTTACGACACTTCTCGGCGGCAATGCGCAGGGTGGGAGGGTCGATGTCGGCTGCAGCTATCCTGGCGGAAGGGAATTGCTGCTGCAGCAGGATTGCCAGGGTCCCTGTCCCACAGCCAACATCGATTACCTTCTGAGTCTCTCCAAGTCTGACGAATCGCGTCAGACGTCGCTTGGTCGACGTGTCGTGCATCAGGCGATCCATTAGCCAATCGTAGGAATTGGTCAATCGGTGGAAGCGAAGCGCGGGTATGTAGTCAGGTTTATTCGCCATGCTTCCTTTAAATCAGGACGGTTCTCTCCCTCGTTGTGAGCTCGACATGAGCCAATTGTGCCTCACGTTGTCCCAATTCGGGCACCTTCCCCGACGATACGGCCGGAAATCGTATTTATCTGGTGAAGACAGAAACCCTATCGCGCAAAAAGAACTTGGTTTCTTGGCAATTGTATTGCACTGCTAATCGAGGAGTTCCCTTTTATTGGGAGTTTGTGCGGGATGTTGCAGCAGAGATCCAAAGGATGTCCATGAACGAAGTGCGAAAAGACCCGGTCTGCGGAATGATTGTTCTGTCGGAAAGCAGCCTGTCACTGGTTTGGAACGGAGAACCCGTCCTGTTCTGCTCCGAGTACTGCCGCGCCAAGTTTCAGCAAAACCCCGACCGCTATGCTACCGCTATGGCCGTCTCTGCTCCAGATGACGCCAAGGAAAAAAGGCGTGTCGCTTACTTTTCGATGGAAGTGGCGCTCGATCATGAAATACCAACCTACTCAGGCGGACTCGGTGTGCTGGCCGGAGACATGCTGCGTAGTTGTGCTGACCTCAGCGTTCCGGTGGTCGGGGTCAGCATCCTGTGGCGTCAGGGCTACTTCGACCAATTCCTTGACGAAAATGGACGACAACACGAACGTCCGGTGAACTTCGAACCCAACCTGCGGCTCCAGCCTCTTCATGCAAGGGTGGTGGTTACAGTTGAGGGCCGCATGGTTCGGATTCGCGCTTGGCATTACCAGATCATTGGCCGCTCCGGTTCCGTTGTCCCAATTATTCTGCTTGATACCGATTTCGAAGAGAACAGCGAATACGATCGAAGTCTCACGCGACATCTCTATGGCGGAGATCAGGATTACCGACTGGCACAGGAGATTGTGCTCGGAATCGGTGGCGTCAGAATGCTCAGTGCATTGGGTTACCACGGGATTCAGCGCTTCCATATGAACGAAGGCCACGCTGGTCTGTTGGTTCTGGAACTGATGAACTGGCAAGGTGGTTCTGAGCCGGCAGAATGGGATTTTGAAGGGGTAAGACAGCGGTGCATCTTCACCACCCACACGCCTGTACCCGCTGGCCACGACCAATTTGATTACCAAGCGGTCGAGCGCATCCTTGGCCCAACCGTTCCATTCGAGGTTATCCGCATGCTCGGCGGCCGCGACCGACTAAATATGACGTGGCTCGGTCTCAACCTAAGCCGTTATGTCAATGGTGTAGCGCAGCGACACGAAGAAGTTTCCCGCGAAATGTTCCCCGGCTACCCAATTCAACACATCACGAACGGAGTTCACTCGGCGACTTGGACCTGTGACAGCTTTCGCCGGCTCTTTGATGAATGGATTCCAGGTTGGGCCAGCGATCCCGCTATGCTTCGCAAAGCTTTGAATATCCCTAACGAAAAGATATGGGACGCACATCTGGAGGCAAAGTCCCGCCTCTTGGAACATGTTCGGCTACGGACGGGACGTTCCTTGAAGCCGGAAACGTTAACCATCGGATTCGCACGCCGCGCGACTGCGTACAAGCGTGCCGATCTGGTGTTTAGTGACGTTGCACGCCTGGCGGAAATCGCGAGACTGGCCGGGCCAGTACAGTTTGTATTCGCCGGCAAAGCCCACCCGCGAGACGAGGGAGGCAAGCAACTGATTGAAAATATTGTTGCCGTATCTCGAAAGGTCGCGCGAGACATCAACGTTGTGTATTTGGAGAACTATGACTTGGAGCAAGCAAAACTGTTGGTCTCTGGCGTGGATCTGTGGCTCAACACCCCGCAGCGTCCGCTGGAAGCCTCCGGTACCTCGGGAATGAAGGCGGCTCACAACGGTGTTCCCAGTTTCAGCACCCTCGACGGCTGGTGGATTGAAGGTCACATTGAAGGCGTTACGGGTTGGTCCATCGGTCGAGCAGATACAACACCGGACCGCGATGCGGAAGATCTGCTCAAGAAACTGGAAGCCATTATCGTGCCAACGTTTTACTTCCTGCGAGCTCAGTGGATTGATGTCATGCGCCACACGATCGCGTTGAATGCCTCCTACTTCAACACGCATCGAATGGTGCAACAGTATGTGACTAACGCGTACTTGGGCTGAACAGCATGAAGAGTACTTCGCAAGCCAGCAATATGAATATTTGGTGGCCGAGTCGATGACGGGTAATCATTGGGCACACGCTCTTAAAATACGACGGTTTAGATTCGTTTCATGTCGTAAGTGTATCGTCGCTGGAAAGCGCTGGTGGGCACTTCTAGGTTTCATTTGGCTGTGGTGTCTACCTCTTTTTGCGGCGGGGCCGGCGGTGCTGATCGTGGTTGCCCACCCCGATGATGAATCGTGTTTCGCTTCCACCACCTATCGTATTGCCAAGGAACTGGGCGGCGATGTCGATGAACTTGTGATCACGAACGGGGAAGGTGGATATCGATATTCCACTCTGGCCGAAACTTACTACGGTTTACCGCTCACACCGCTCGGCTCGGGACGTACACGACTGGCGGAGATTCGCAAGCAGGAGCTGTTGAACGCCGGTCGAATCCTCGGTATTCGGGAATTCTTTTTCTTCGGGCAACCTGATCTTGGCTACACTGAGAATATTCAAGAAGCGTTGGCGGCCTGGGATCAACAACTGATCGCGCAGCGGCTGAACCAAATCTTGACAAACCGGCATTACGATTTTGTCCTGACACTGTTTCCGAATGCCGGAACACATGGCCACCACAAGGCAGCCACCATGTTCGCCCTGCAATCAGTCGCCAGCTTGCCAGGGCCGAAACCAGTTGTCTTAGGTTGCCAGAACTCATCGCCGCAGACAGAAGGAAAGCTGCAATGGACGATTGCCAAAGGTATGCCTCCAGCGCCGCTCGTTGATTCCTCTCCTTTCACCTTCGATCGGACTTCGAAATTCGGTTTCCGGGATGGCCTCAATTATCAAATTATCGCCAACTGGGAAATTGCTGAACATAAGTCTCAGGGACGTCTCCAGGCTGATATCAATCGCTACGAACGAGAAGAATTTCTCATATTTGATGTGTCCGGCCCCAAAGCGCTCGCTAAGACACGCCGCCTCTTCGAGCAGCTCGCACCAATATTAGCTACGGCCGGCGAACCGGACAATGAACGTAAGAGTCAATAAATGCGGTGGTTGCAGGAAAAGCAAAGTTGCGAGCTCGCTACAGAGGTCTAGATGCGTGATTGGTTTGCTCAGGAAGGGTCTCCGTCTCCGCTGGGAGTTACTTGGATAGAGCGGGAGGCTGCTTACAACTTTGCGCTGTATTCGAAACATGCGACCGCGGTTACCCTCCTGCTTTATTCCGAGCTCGATCTCTCAATCCCGACCTATGAGTACAAGTTGGATTCTAATGCGAACAAGTCTGGCCGGATCTGGCATTGTCGTTTGCCGAGAAGCGCTTTCCGTGATGCCCGCTACTACGCATACAGGGTAATGGGACCAGGCCAGCCTGAACTGGGGCATCGCTTCGACGCGCAAAAGGTTCTACTCGATCCGTATGCCCGATGCGTCTGCTTTCCTACTCGGTTCAGCCGTAGAGCGGCATCTCAACCTGGGGCGAATGGGGGCATGGCTCCACTCGGCCTTATCGCGACAGAACCCGAAGATCGTTCGCCGGGCGATATCACACCGATGCATACATCGGATCTGGTGATCTATGAATTGCATGTACGAGGATTCACGCGTCGCAACAACTCCGGAGTGGCGCCTGCCCATCGCGGCACGTTTCTGGGAATTGTCGATAAGATTCCCTATCTAAAAGATCTCGGTGTCACCGCGGTTGAGTTGCTGCCGGTCATGCAACAAGACCCACAAGAAGGCAGCTACTGGGGATACATGCCGCTGAATCTCTTTTCTCCTCATCACGAGTATGCGAGTGCCGAAAAGCCGTTCGATGCGCTCAAAGAATTCCGCCTGATGGTTAAGGCGTTACATGCTGCAGGGATCGAAGTGTTGCTGGACGTTGTCTACAACCACACGGCCGAAGGAAACGAAAATGGACCCATGTACAGCTTTCGTGGAATCGACAACACGACGTATTACCTGCTCGAACAGCATCGTCGTAGTTATCGTAACGACAGCGGCACGGGAAACACTTTGAATTGCGGCAACCCATATGTAAGAAAGATGATCCTGGATAGCATGCGTTTCTGGCGAGGCCAGATGCATGTCGATGGGTTTCGGTTTGATCTTGCTTCCATCTTCACAAGGAACGAGGACGGTACCATTAATCTGTCCGATCCTCCCGTCATTGCGGAAATCAGTGGCACTCCGGAGTTGGAGAAATTGAGGTTGATTGCAGAGGCTTGGGACCCGGCGACGTACCAACTCGGGCGTAACTTTCCAGGAATTTCATGGCTGCAATGGAACGGGCAATTTCGTGATGATATACGCGCATTTGTAAGAGGCGACCCGGGCATGATTCCGAGCTTGATGTCTCGACTGTACGGAAGCTGTGATTTGTTTCCCGACGACCTCATGAGTGCTTACCGGCCCTATCAGAGTGTGAACTTCGTAACCTCTCATGACGGTTTCTCCCTTTACGATCTGGTGTCGTACAACGAAAAGCGCAACCAAGCCAACGGCCATCGAAATTGCGACGGGACCGACTACAACGTAAGCTGGAATTGCGGTTGGGAGGGAGACGACGGCGTCCCGGATGCGGTGATGGCTCTGCGGAAGCAACAGATCAAGAATTTTTGCACTCTGTTGTTGCTGTCCAATGGAACGCCAATGTTCTGTGCGGGCGACGAGTTCATGAACACGCAGAGTGGCAATAACAATCCTTACAACCAGGACAACGAAACTACCTGGTTGGACTGGGATAGACTTGCGAAAAACCGGGACATGTTTCGCTTCTTCAAGAACATGATTGCTTTTCGTAAGGCTCATCCTTCCATTTGCCGCAGCCGCTATTGGCGCGACGATGTCCGATGGTACGGGGTGGCCGGTGTCCCTGACCTCTCCCCTGATTCTCGTTGTGTAGCGTTCTTTCTCGATGGCACCGCGTGCGAGGCTGCCGATCTTTACGTGATGGTCAACGGCAGTTCGACGCCGGTGACCTTCGCCATTCAAGTGAGAGACGAGGACGATTGGAAACGGGCAGTTGACACCAGTTTGCCGAGCCCGCTCGACATATGTGAACCAGGCGAAGAGGCGCCAATCGGTGCCCCGCAATATCTTGTTCGTACCCGATCAGTTGTTGTTTTGACGAGATTCCGGACATTGGGCGATAATCCGTTCCCATCGATGATGTGAGGGGCGTCACATCCCGCTGTGATTAGACACATGGAGGGCCAGTTCGGCTAGACGTAAAGTCTACCTTACTTGACTATCATTGGGGCATGCACATGAGCACTGGGTTGCGGCCACGAACCTGGAAATTGGCAGTTTTGTACGCCGGCATCGTGGGAATTTCGATTCTTCACTACCTGACCCCGACCAGCTACATGTGGCTGCATCCTCTATATGCGAGCGCCTACTATTTCCCGCTCATCGTGATAGCGCTGACCTGGGGCTGGAGAGCAGGCCTCGCTGCCGCATGCCTGACGACCATCCTGTACACACCGCATGTCCTGCACGCGTGGGCCGGCGAGCATGAAGAGTACATGGTCTCCCAGTTGATCGAAATGGCGATGTTTCTTGCCGTTACCGTCACGGCTGGGATTTTAGCTGACTATGAACGTCGGCAGCGCAAGAGAATCGAAGAGACAGCAGTGCAGTTGGCACGGCTAAATCGCCAGCTTAGCGACGCATTTGAGCAATTGCACCGCTCGGAACGACTCTCCACCCTCGGCGAACTCGCCGCAGGGTTGGCTCACGAAATTCGCAACCCGCTGGGTTCGGTCGAAGGAGCCCTCCGCATCGTCTCCCGGCCACAACTGCCTGATGAGACGCGCCAGGAATTCTCGACTCTCGCGCTGAGCGAAGCCGAACGCTTAAAAGGACTGGTTTCAAGTTTTCTGGATTTTGCGCGCTCTCCGGCGTCACACCGGATTCCAACCTCCTCGCAGCAGTTGCTGATCTCGATTGAACGCCTGGTCGCGGAAACAGCCGGTATGTCCGGCGTGAAGGTTCACACGGAAGCCCATGCAGACCTTCCTGACATTCTGGTCGACCCACAACAGATCAAGCAGGTCCTACTCAACCTGGCCCTCAACGCCATCCAAGCCATGCCAAACGGAGGCAATCTCATTCTCGAAGCCAGGGTCGACGGACAAGTCGTGATCTTCGAGGTTCAGGACGAGGGCGTTGGGATTGCAGAAGAGAACATAGGGAAGATCTTTGATCCGTTTTACACTACCCGTCCCAATGGCACGGGATTGGGACTGTCGATTGCGAAGCGAATTGTGACTGAACACGGCGGTCGAATTCAGGTGCGGAGGAATTCTCATCGCGGAATGAGCTTCTCGATCGAGCTTCCTTATCGCGCTTCCTCAGCAGCCACCACCTCTGCATCCGAAGAAGCCGTTCCATCGATGAGTTAATTACGCTCCTAGGGTTTCTCGGTTATTACGGCCCTCTCCGCCCTTTTGCCCCGCGAATGTTAATCTCGCCTGAATATCGTCGAGGAAGCGCGTTCACACGCGCTGTTCTTGGTCGATACGTCCATCGACTTCTAGACCACTGGAACTGGTCGAATCGGTCTGCGGTTCTATTCTTTGCTAAACGTTCGGATGAAACAATTGCGAACCACTCCGCGCCTGGTTCTCCGTTTGGCACGATAAGTGCCCAGTCAGAAAGCCAGAAGTAGGACTATACGAGGAGAAGGCTGATCCGGCTCGCCAGGCTGTTATGAGATGAGGCAGCGGACCAGATGTGGTGTCTGAAATTGTCCAGCAGTTGCCTTAAATCGGGCAGCCAACGCCGCACTTGTTGCTGCTTCCGCGCAAATGTCGCGAGTGAACCGGATCGCTTGGAGTGGCTCAATCTCTAATGTGAACTGAAGGAGTCTCATGAAGCATATTCCCCTTTCTGTTTTTCTCATGATCCTGATTGTAAGCAGTGCTGCAACGGCTCAGTCGTCCGCCCCCGAGGCGATTTACAAAACAAAGTGCGCCATGTGCCACGGGCCGGACGGGTCGGCTAAAACCCCAATGGCACAGAAACTTGGCATCAAGTCCTTTCAATCGCCTGAGATTCAAAACCAGTCTGATGCTGAGTTGAAGCGGGCGATTGCCCAAGGGAAGAACAAGATGCCGGCATTCGGTAAGTCACTTACCGAAGAGCAAATTGCTGGACTTCTAAAACATATTCGCGAACTCGGCAAGAAATAGGTCCGGAGCGTCGTATGTCCTTCGAAAATCCTGTGTCTCCGACGTTGCCGCGCCGAAGATTTGTTGAAGTAATACTCGGAAGCGGGCTGTTCGCGACTCTGCTGTCGTTCATTTACCCAATTCTCAAGTACCTCGTTCCTCCCAAATTGCCCGACTTGGGAAAGGATGCGATCGTCGCGGCCCGAGTCTCCGAGATTAAGCCGAATGAGGGCAAGATCTTCCGGTTTGGCAGCAAGCCTGGACTGTTGATCCAAACCTCGACTGGGGAATATCACGCCATGTCGGCCGTCTGTACACACTTGGGTTGCACGGTCCAATATCGCAGCGACTTGCGCCAGGTGTGGTGCGCTTGCCACAACGGCATGTATGACATCAACGGGCGTAATGTCTCCGGCCCTCCTCCTCGGCCCCTCGAGGCCTTTGAAGTTCAAGTACGCGGGGACGAGATCTTCGTGCGTCGTAAGTTGGAGGCTTGAACGGATGAGACTGTTCTCACGTGTTCGACAGTGGGTGGATGAAAGATTCGGCTGGGAAGAACTGACCGCTCCTCTACGGAAAAAGACCGTACCGGTACATCGTTATTCGCACTGGTACTTCCTTGGCGGAATCACCCTGTTCCTGTTTGTGATTCAGGTGATTACCGGCGCGCTTCTCCTGCTGTACTACCGTCCCGGTGCTAACGAGGCCTTCGAGAGCGTCCAGTTCATCATGACCAAGGTGGAGTTTGGCTGGCTGGTGCGATCGATCCACTCATGGTCGGCAAACCTGATGATATTTACCGCATTCGCCCACCTGTTCAGCGTGCTGTTCCTCAAGGCTTATCGAAAGCCGAGAGAACTGACTTGGATCAGCGGAATGCTATTGCTGTTCATCGTCTTGGGATTTGGCTTCAGCGGCTACCTGCTTCCATGGAATACGTTGGCGTATTTTGCGACGAAAGTTGGGACCGAGATTCCTGGACAAATCCCGGTCCTTGGAAGACCGATTGTAGTCTTCCTTCGCGGCGGCGAAGACGTTACCGGCGCAACCCTGAATCGCCTATTCGGTTTTCATGTCGCGGTCCTCCCTGGTATTTCCACCTTGCTCCTCCTGCTGCATCTCGGGCTCATCCAGTGGTTTGGAATCAGTGTGCCGCCGAAAGTGGAACCGGAATGGAAGCAGCTGCCTGTTTCACGCCGCGAAATGCGATTTTTCCCAAACTTTGCATTGCGCGAACTGATGGCTTGGTACGTGGCGCTGGCGGTTCTCGGCGCTCTTGCAGCTCTGTTCCCGTGGAATCTTGGCGAAAAAGCGGACCCGTTCGCACCAGCCCCGGCTGGCATTAAGCCGGAATGGTACTTCCTGTTCATGTTCCAGTCGCTAAAACTGATTCCCGCCAAGATCCTCGGAATAGACGGCGAGATGATTGGAGTCCTCGGCTTCGGCTTGCTCGCCACGCTTGCCATCCTATTGCCATTTCTCGACCGCGAAACACCAATCAATACAAGACGCTGGGTCACCAGCCTGGGAGCCGTGGCTCTTGTGTACATGGTGGTGATGAGCTTCTACGGGCACTTTGCGAAGTGAGGGGGCATGAAATCTAGAGAGTGCAGTTACATACAGTATCGAAGAATTTTCGTCACGATTGTCCGCCAGCTGATATTTCTGGCTTTGAGTAGTGCCGCGCTTTTGGCACAGCCCAAGAACTCCTGTCTCGTTTGCCATCAGAATCTTCCTGAACCTCTTGGAGTCACGGCCGAGAAGTTCAGCCAGGACATCCATTTCCAGAAAGGACTCACATGCGCCAGCTGCCACGGTGGCGATCCGAACAGTGATGATCCTGACAAGTCGATGAGCCGCGTTGCGCACTGGAAAGGAAAGATCGAGCGGCGACAAATCCCCCAGCTTTGCGCATCGTGCCATTCCGATGCCGAGTTGATGAAGAAATACAATCCCAGCCTCCGGGTGGATCAATTCCAGCAGTACAAGACGAGTGTCCATGGAAAGAAGTGGGCAGCCGGGGATGTGAAAGTCGCTGTATGTACGGACTGTCATAGCGTCCATGATCTGCGCCCTCCAAGTGACCTACGGTCGACGGTTCATCCCACCACCGTCGCCACAACCTGCTCCCGTTGCCATGCCGATGCAGATTACATGAAGCCATATGGCATTCCAACCAACCAATTTACCGGATACAACAAGAGTGTCCACCACGATGCGATGGTCGTGCGCGGCGACTTGAGCGCCCCAACCTGTACCACTTGTCACGGGAACCACGGAGCAACACCTCCCGGTATCACCTCGGTTGCCAACGTCTGTTCAACTTGCCATGTATTTCAAGCACAGCTTTTCGAGAAAAGCCCCCACCAGGAGGTTTTTGCGGCGGCAGGATTCCCGGGATGCGTAACCTGCCACAGTAATCACGAAATCAAGCATCCAACAGATGAAATGATTGGCACAGGTAGCAAGGCGGTGTGCATCGAGTGTCACACGGACGGTGATGCCGGCTTTTTAGTGGCCGGGCAAATGAAGGCGAAGTTGAGCGAACTCGATGCAGCTGTATCCAGATCTGCGTCCATACTTGCCACGGCTGAACGTGCTGGTATGGAGGTTGGTGAAGCCAAGCTGCAAGCCAGCCAAGCTCGCGATGCGCTCTTGAAATCGCGCGTGACGATCCATGCATTCGATTCCGCTCAGCTGGATTACGACATCCGACTCGGGATGAAATTGGCAGCCGAGACTTATGCTGCGGGTCAACGAGCCATGGCGGAGCGAAGATTCCGAAGAATGGGCTTGGGAATCTCGCTATTAGCAGTTGCCGTGGTACTGGTCGGATTGAGACTCTACATCAGGCAGATCGAGTCGGAACAATCTCAGACTGATTGAACATTAGCTGTGCAAGGCACGGGAACTAGCCTCATATTCGCCACCTGCGGCATGCGTGTCCCAATTTTCCAACGCCCGGGCTGCTAGCGCCTTCGAATAAGCTTCTGCCCATGCACATTTGTGTCCACGAATCCACCTCCCCGATTTCCATGGAAATTCGGGTTTCCTCAGCTCAGCGCATCCATAGCTCCCAATGCTTATACTCTCGCACGAACTGGTGAATCTCGTCAGGATTCTTTACATCCCGATCCTGCACTTCGGCAAAGCAAAGTTTGTTCTTACACTGAGGCGCCTGGCATTCGAGCTCGTGCATGAGCGCAAACTTCTGCGAACCTAGTTTCCCAAAGAACAATTCCAAATACCTCGCGGCCAGTTCTCGCGAGAGTTGCACACTGCCGCTACTACTCGAGGCATCAAATCTCCGCCCTAGCATTGCAGGAGTTTTCATCCGCTTGCAAACTGTCATGCCTCTCGATTACCTCTCATCCTTGGCTGGACTTGAACATCGCCTCAATCGGTATCGACTAACAGGCTCTCCACTGCAATTTCGGTCTTGCAACGAGTTATATCCCGCTCCAATGCTCCGCTTCCGCAAGAAAGGTCGAAACCTGTACCGACGACTCCTGCTATCCAAGTCAGGCACAGATGACGTGCTCCTGCTTTCCTGACCTGGTGCGACGACTAAAGGCACCCACCTTACTTTCATTTCAAGAAAGAATTCCGCTTGCCTCGCCAAGCTCCAAAACTCAATCAGAAGCCATAGCGCACCGTAAGCATAGTTCGATTGTCGTGAAAGTCACGGGGCAATGTTGGTCCGGCGAAGCTCTTCTCGCTGTACTGATCGTAGTTCCAATACCCGTTGAGACTCCAATTGGCATGAAGGTCGTAGGTGAGAGAGGCGAGTGGCTGGTGATAGTTAAAGGCTAACGGCCCGAGAGGTTGGAGTGGGTTGAGCGTGAGCGTTGATCCATTTACGCTGGTGATGCTGTAGCCGGCACGCGTTGTCAGCCGTTTCAAGGGCTTAATCACGAACATCGCGCTGCCGAACTGCGTCTTGTTGTTGTAGAAGGAATTTGCGGAATAGGGGTTTGGATTCTCTGCTGGGTTCGCAGGATCGAAAGTAGGGCAGGCGATAACAGGGGTTACCACGGAGATCGTGCTCGCAAAGCAGATGTTCGCGTTCTGTAGTGCGTCCGTGTAGTTATAGGAGACATCCATGGACAGACGATTATTTGAGATGAGGGAAATCACAAATCCATAGTTGCGAAGGTGTGAACGAAAAGCGATGTCCAATGAACTGTTGCGACTCTCGCGGATATTGATCGTCGCCGCGAACTTGGCCCACGGCCACGGATTGTATTGCGTGCGGAATCTGTATTGTTGTTGTTGGCGCGGGCTGATGCGCGTGAGGAAGTTATCGGATGAAGTAAGCTGTGTTTCGAAGTTGACTCGGAGTTTGTCACTTGGTCTCACCCACAAGCCAATAATGCCCGTATGGTCGCGAATTACAAATATCTCGGGCTCTTCACCCGTGTCGTACAACGCATGACGAATTGCCCGGTCACGAAAGCGGTAGCCAATGCGTACGCCCCACCATCGGGAAACGTCATACTTAACTTCTGCCGTATTTGTCTTGGCATTTTGACCCACGAAGCGGTCGAACAACTGACTTGTAATCGTCGGTGGTCCTAGCGGGCTCAACAAAGTGGCTGGTGCGGGCACAATATACGCGGTCTCAGTCGAATCCCAAGTCCCAGGTATGCGAAAGTTCTCAAAGCGAAAGGAATCGGTGAGCGTCAGCTTGTTCGTAAGGCGCACGGTGGCGGCAAAATCCGCGGTCACCGACAGTCGGCGGCTCTCGGCTGGCCCCGTAAAGCTGAACTGCCGCGTACGCGTGCGACTAACCAGTCCATTGAAGAATTCATCAAACGGCGATTGTGCTTTGGAAGAGCTATAGGTCGCATTCCCCAGGAGGGTTACTCTACGGAAGTAATTGGACTGAAATCCAAACTGTTCGGTTGGAATCGATGTCCGAACCCGCTGGCGGCGACTATAGAGGAAATAGCCGTTGCAGGCCGGATTGGCTTGACCACCCACGATCGGTGTGGCACAAGGCTGATTTGCTGCGGTGTTGAAGCTAAGCCCAAATTCCACTGGCGTTCCATCGGGCAACGGGTAAGTGGCAAACTGAGCCAGGTCCCACGAAGTGTCCACCTTTTGGTAATCAAGATACTGGGTGTAACTCAGGCTGGTTCTCGGAAGCAGGTTCACGTCTATACCCACACGATATTGGTTCGCCGTTACGTTCCAAGGCTGCGACACCAGCACCGGCACCCCTTCGTAAAAGCTCAAGGACGATGGCCCTTCTGAGCGATTGCGCAAGTAACCCAGGCGAAAACTAACGCTTCGGTCGGGCAGCAGCGTGAGGCTGAAGTCACTCATACGCCTCCGAGTCTGATACTGATGGGGAGATGACTCGACAGGTAGATTGGGCACTGAGGAGGAAGGATTTAAGGGATTGGCCAGCAGATCGTAATTGAAGAAGTTCTGGTCACGCCGGAAGTCGCCTTCGAAGTTGTACCACCTATTCTTCGAAACCCGAAACCGAGCCACGTTGTTGGGATCGCCGCCCCAACCAAAGCTGGTGATGTTCAGGTCGTCAAACAAGAGACCGGTGTTGTTAAGCGAGCGCAACGAGAGGGACTGTTCAAGCAACCGCGGCCCGCTATGCAGATTGACGAGTGTATTGAACATAGCGTCGTTTTCGCTGGACTGCCCGGGACTGGAAATGGAACTCCAACGATAGCCAAGCTCAATACTCTGTTGAATGACGTAGTTGCCCTTTTCGATTCCATCCGTCGAGCTGCTGCTGGCCGACTGAGCATGTGCCATGACGAACAGAGACCCGAGAGCAATTGCGGTCATTAAGACGTGCACCATTCGGGATGAGTTCATACGCGTCGCCTCTCTCAGCGAAAAAAAGAGATCTGCTACTTATTACTTAAAGAAAACACTGCTGAAGTTAGACCCGTGAATTGCCGTGTGGCACAATGTGCAGGCCTGAAAACGCTGATTCTGATTGTGTGCTGGACCCGATGGAGGTGGCCCCGGAACATTAGGGGTCAGAGTGTGACATTGTAGGCAGAGCAAGTTGACCTGACTGACCGTGAGCAGGCGCGGATTCGTCGAACCATGTGGAGTATGGCAGGTTGTACAACCCTCGGTCTTGACTGGCAGGTGCTCAAACGCGAAGGGGCCTTGCTTTTCCGTGTGGCACTTGAAGCAAACGGCGTCCTGGTTTGCGCTCGTGCGAAGTTCCCTGCCCGCGAATGAGCCATGCTCGTTATGGCAGTCTTTACACTCCACCAAGCCCTGATTCACGCGATGTCGATAGGGACGGTTAAACTCGACACGGACATCGGTATGACAGGAGAAACATAGCTGCGGTGATTTCTCCGAAAGCAAATGCGTCGCCGGCTTAGAATTGTGAATGGAGTGGCAGCTCACGCAGCTAAGGTTCGCCTTGGCATGCATTCCTGACGAGAACTTCGCAGTTTGCGCCTTGCTTTCATGACAGCTCAGACATCGCGCGTTAGCCTCGCTCGCCTTTAGCTTCTTGAAGTTGATGATCTTCGCCGAATCCCCTCCAGCAGAGACGTGCTCGGCGCCCGGGCCATGGCAGGCTTCACAATCGCGTTCCCCGGGGACCCTTCGATTCAGAAGGACTCTGTAGTGCGAAGAACCCGTGAAACGCTTTGCCACATCGTCATGGCAAGTGGCACAGGTGTCCATTCCCACATAATTCTGGGTTGTTGGAGAAGGATTCTGTGGAACGGGGGCATCCGCTCGAGCTACACGAAGCGTCATGATGGCAGTCAACAGCAGCACGAATAGTCGCAACCTACAAGAATGCTTCAAAAGACACCTCCCCGTCGCGATGCAGCCGCAGTACCCTGGTTCTGTCTTAAGGGCGAGTAACACTGCAGTTATGGACTGCTTCGCTCGACTGTTAGGCACGACGTTGCGGAGCACCAGCATACCTCTCAGCCATCGCCCTAGGGCTCGGACAAGTGTGAAAGATCAGGGAACCTGCGTCGTACTAGGTTGAAAGCAACTCTCCTTCCAATCGACGGAATGATGGCATTGTTTCCAAGGCGGCGCAGAACCTGAGATACGGAAGTCGGGTTCGTTGTGCCACTCCAATAGAGTGTCCGCGTGTGCGCCTTATTTGAGGCAGTAACTGGCAGATTTAAGGCATTCGGTGGCGTGAGCTTGTCAACGACGCGGCACAAGGTCTATTGCCGGAGATGCTCGGCTTGCAGAGGATCAGTGAGAAGCGCCTAATCAGCTGATCGAACAAGCTGACGAGGCACGATCGCCGAGATAGTTGCTATTGGGCACTCCCAACCCCATACAGCGCAAGCTGCGTTCGTTCACGCTTCCCAGGCAGCAGCCGACGATTGCACGGCGATAGTGACGTTGGAACTCGCGTTAAACCCAACTGCTGTGCCCGGGCAACGCTACGCTGTTGTTTCATGTCATGCACCGCGACTTTATATGAGGAGCACGCAAGTTTGCGCATTAGCACGACAGCTTTGTCACAACAGATACGACCGGCAGTAAAGACTTCCACCATTCTCCTTTTGATAGTGGTTCTGCTTCGCAGCAGACCCCTGTCAAGAGATCCCGTACGCCGCACCATACTGGGGTCTCTCTCGACTTTCTAATCCCCATACCTACCTATACAGTCAACACCGTTGCCGATGAAATCTTCTGCACGTTTCACCACGTCTCTTTGAGATGGAATACGCGAATGTTCTCAACTGCTGAGCCTGTTTGCAGCGGCTCGCGAGAAGGAGAGGAACGGCCCGGAGGCTGTGGCACACGGCTGATCAACGACAGCACCAGGGTCGGAATACCAGCGGGTAATCGTGGAGTGTTACGTCAGGTATCCGGAGCGTCCCAGGTTAGGAAAATCAGCGTGCCAGCAGGAGTAGCCAGCAATGCGGCAATGAAAATGCAATTGTTCTGCACAATGATGCCGTTCATTCAAAACTGGTTTGAGTTTCGCCGATGGCTAGGGTGACGCAGGACCAGGTTCGTGCGGAAGTCAGTCGCTTCTGGAATCTGTTCGTCTCGAAAAGCCCAGCCCTGCTAGAGGACTTCTATGCCGCCGACGCTACTGTGTTTGCCACTTCTAGTCGTCGAGCAGAACCCGGACGACTGGCGGTAGCGCGCCGTCGTCGTGAATATTTCGATAGACAGACTTCCGTGCGAGTTCAGGTCGGCGATGTTGAGGTGCAACTCATAGACGAGTTTGGTGCCATTGCCAGTTACACCTTTCAATTCCATGCCAGCCGAGTGACAACAGGGCTCGGCAACAGCATCGAAGAGCGATTATCGCCGGGGCGCGCGACCCAAGTCTTTGTAGTCGACTCCGAAAACCAGTTGCGCATACTTCACGAACATTTCTCGGCGCCGTCACTGCCCAATGAAAAACATTGATCCCCCGCAATGGAGTTGGGACGACTTCAGGAATGTAGTAAGGGTGCTTCAGAGGTTTGCTGATGGGGACCAACATGCACGAGCACTATTTGCACGAGCAGACGTACAAATCCTCCGGTCCCCGTCGCGACATTCTTAGCCTTGCTGACATGAGGTATAGAAATGTATGCCGAGCCGACGTCCTAATGCCAGCACTCAAGAAGTAGCCGCATTTATGGCAGCCGAGTTTCAGCGCCGCGGGACATTGTATGAAGACTACATTGTCTCGGAGATTGAGCAAAGGTTTGGCGATTTCTTTCTGCACGATACTGGATGTGGAGGTCAATTGATCAGAAAACAGGTGCTGGAACAGTTTGCGAGGCTGACGCCCAATGCTGTCTGGTCTGTAGGTGAAAAATGTTGGCGAGTTCGGCAGCCTGGGGATAAGCCCGGGCGAAAACAGAAGTGATGATCTTGCGAGATCGAATGCGGCCCACAAACGTCCAATATGCGATTGAAACGTGCCATCTTCTTCTCCTAAGCCACGAGTCGAAAGACTTTTTGTGATTCGTGTGTACCTTAAAACAACCAGTGATTGGAGCATTTGAGCCAGATTGCACTGGCTTCATCAATATGTCCTGCACGGTTCAACGCTAAGTGGAACAAGCCATTCGGCTCGATCAGTTCCACGACGCGGCAATGAAAATGCAGTCACGGCAGGAAGAACAACCCTGTGGTTAAAAGAGGAATTCTCGTATTGACGCCACTCGAAGGGCTCGCTTCTTGCTGTCATTAAACTCCGTCGTTGGCGGTCAAGAATACGAGCTGTTCCGAAGACATATTTGGGCTTTTTGTCGCTCTTCTTTCGTGCCCGGAGCCGCATTTCGGGGCGAACACGCATGGGGACCCTAGTGAATACAAGTAGCCATCACAAGCGATTCATTTACACGCAACTTTTCAATAGTCATCGAGGAGGCACATGCAATTTCACGCATCAATCCGATCAACCGCATTGTACCGTCTGGTGGGGATCGTTATCTTAATGATCGCCAGCGGAGCCCTTGCGCAAAGCAACTCCGCGCGTCTACAGGGTACTGTAACAGACTCTTCGGGCGCTGCCGTCGCTGGAGCGGAAGTGTCGATCACAAGCATGGGCACGACCCGCAAGTTCACCGTCTTCACCGACGAAGCTGGCGAATTCACTGCTTCGGCGCTGCCGCCGGGCGAGTACCAGGTGGAAATCAGGCGATCTGGTTTCGCCAATCTGAAGCAGAAGGTTACGCTACAGACCGCCCAGTCGGCTCACATGCCAGCAGTATTGAAACTCGGTCAGATTTCAGAAACGGTCGAGGTAAAAGACGACCTTCCTGTTGTCGACTCCACGAGTTCGAACCTCGGCGATGTGATTGTGGGGAAACAGATCACGGATCTGCCGCTTAATGGGCGCAACTTCACCGCCCTGGCCACTCTGATTCCCGGAGTAACGCGCGGTGTGCCGGACAACCAAGCCACCGGCGCCGGCAACCAGTCGGAAACCTTCCGTTACAACAACACGGGCGGCGCGTCGCTTTCAGTGAATGCTCTGCGTCCTCAGAACAACAACTTCCTGCTGGACGGTGTGGATAACAACGAGTCTCTCGTCAACACTATCATCTTCTTCCCGTCCGCTGACGCCATCCAAGAGTTTCGTGTAGATACGAGCGTTGCGCCGGCGGAATTTGGACGCGCGGGCGGCGGGGTCGTGAGCACCACGACCAAATCGGGCACCAACACCTGGCATGGAACCGCTTTCGAGTTCCTCCGCAACGATAACCTCGATGCGAAACGCTATTTCGACTCCGCCAACAAACCAAAAGACGAGTTCCGTCGCAACCAATTTGGTGGAACTCTGGGCGGTGCCATCATCAAGAGCAAGCTGTTCGTGTTCGGCAGTTACCAGGGGCTTCGTCAGTTCGCCCCGCTGCAACAGGACCGTCCCACGGTTCCAACCGCCAAGATGGCCAGTGGCGATTTTTCCGAGCTTTGCGCTGGCGGATTCGCTGGCGGCATCTGCCAGGATGGTCCCGACCCGAACTACCCTGGCCGTGTTCTACACCAGATCTATAACCCGACTACCGGCCAGGCTTTCACTAACAATTTGATCCCGTCCAACATGATCAGCAAGGCGGGACAGGCTTACCTGAAGCAGTTCCCGGCTCCTATCACACCTGCAAGTAGCTCGCTTTGCGGACAGGCGGTCAATGGGGTTTGCATCTTAAACAACTACCTCGTCACCCGTTCACAGACACAAACCTACAACGACTTCGATATTCGTCTTGACCTAAGCCTGACTGCAAAAGACAGCGTCTTCGGTCGCTACAGCTACGGGAACGACACGGAGGCAACCAGTTCCCGCCTGCCGCTACTTCCGGCTGGTTACGGATCTGGTAACCAACAGGCCTATCCGCGCTCCTTCGCCTTTGGCGAGACACACATCTTTAATCCCAACATCATTAATGAATTCAGGTTCGGTTGGATCCACACCGAGATCGGCTACACGCCGCCAATGCAGGACCAAGCAGTCTCGGCTAACCTCGGAATTCCAAACGCCAACACGTTACCTATCTTGGGCGGTGGTGCGCTCATCGGCGGTTGGAATAACGAGTTGGAATACACCGGCGATTATGGGCCGTACATTGTTCCCCAACAGACATGGCAGTTCTCCGACACGCTCTCCTGGGTCAAGGGCAAGCACACGTTGAAGCTCGGTGCGACCATCCTTCGGCGGCAGGTCAACTTGTTCCGTCCGAAGGCGGGAAAGGGCTACTTCTTCATGTTCGGCAACGGCGGCAGCCCCGATCCAGTCGGTTATGAAGTGGCCGATATCCTGGCGGGTTGGATGCAAAATTACCAGGTCGGTCCTGCACTCGGCTTCTCGCATACGCGGAATTGGGAAACCGGATACTTTGTGCAGGACGATATCCGCGTCAACAACCGCCTCACGCTCAACCTCGGCTTGCGTTACGACTACTACACATGGCCGAAAGAACGCGATAACCTGCAGGCGAACTTCGATATCAACAGCAATACGATCTACGTGCCTGGTGTGAATACCGCTTCGACTGCGCTGATCGACCCCGACAAGAATAATTTCGCTCCGCGGGTCGGCTTTGCTTATGATGTTACCGGTAAAGGCAAGACGATCCTCCGCGGCGGCTACGGGATCTTCTACTTCCTCGATCGCGGCGGCATCGATAACCAGTTGGCCCAGAACGCCCCGTTCAGCGGCGTGTCCCAGTTCAACTACAGCGATGGCTATCGGTTCAACCTAGACGGACAGGCCCCGCTGAATGCCACCGATCCCCGCCTGGCCGGCACCGTTGCCATGCCCGTGAAGGGGCCGATCAATGTAAGCCTAGTGAACCCGCAGAACGTACAGTTGGTGTCCTATCCGAAGGACAACCGGCAACCGATGGTCCAGCAGTGGAACGTGAACATACAGCAGGAAATTACGCCCACCATGGCCTTGACGATCGGTTACGTAGGGAACAGCGGCACCAACCTGATGACTCTGATTAACTACAACCGCCAGACGTACGGCGCGGCGTCCGGTGTCAAGCCGTTCCCAAACCTCGGCGATGTAAATCTTAATACCACAAAGGGCTCTTCGATCTACAACTCGCTGCAAGTTCGCATGGAGCGCCGTTTGGTCAAGAGCTTCCAGTGGACCGCGTCGTACAACTACTCGCACGCAATTGATAATTCGCCTGGCACGATCGACAACCAGACCGACCGTGTGGATTACCAGCGCTTCCTGCAAGGCTTCGAACGCGCGAACTCAAACCTAGACGTTCGTCAGCGGTTCGTGTTTAGTTCTCTATACCAACTGCCGTTCGGCCGAGGCAAGCGATGGGGCAACAACTGGAACAGCCTAACCAACACCATCCTGGGTGGCTGGGAACTTAATCCAATTCTTACTTTGCAAAGCGGGTTGCCGTTTGATTTAGCCAGTGCTTACAGCGGCCTTCGTACCCGTCCGGACGTGATCGCGACGCCGATTCAGTATGGGTCGATCGACAATTGGTTCAATACGTCGGCTTTCCGCAATCCGCCAACAACCGGTGGCATCTTCACTCGTGCAGGTAACGCAGGACGCAATATCTTCACTGGCCCTGCGCGCCGTTACCTGGACATATCATTAAATAAGAATCTTCAGATTACCGAGCGAATAAACACGCAGTTCCGTACCGACTTCTTCAACTTCACTAATACCCCGCAGTTCAGCCAGCCCAATGGCGATATCACCAGTGGAGACTTTGGCAAAGTGAGGAACACTCTTTATCAAACTGAGCGGCAGATTCAGTTCGGGCTTCGCGTCCAGTTCTAGAAGCCGGGAGTGCTTAGCCCAGGGCAGGACCGGGCCTGCCCTGCCCTGGTTGATTGCCATTCAACAGCAGAGATTCAGCAGCGATAAAGCCAGTTTGGTAGGAATAGCTCATCATCTGGGCGTGCGCAGAGCCGTGGAGGGCTGACGGAACCGACCGCTTACGCACTCAGGTCTTTAGCAACAGCTTCAACCGGTTTGACTCCGTTACCGAAGCGAGCCATCGCCTCTCGATGCTTTTCTAACTCACCATAGGGTAGATAGCGAAGGCCCAAACTTGCGGCTCCGAGGCGAAATGCTGGCCTTTGAAGTTGCTCGCGCACTTCACGCTCCCTTGCGTCTGGCGCAACTAGGAACAAGGGAACCTTTTGTCTGGTTTCGGCTCCTTGCGCCAAGTCTAAAAGCCGAACGATACCAGAATAGATCGAAGTTGTATGCTCCACTTCAAAGGCAGCCGCCGGGACTTTCTCAGACGTGAACCATATCACGTCAATAAGAGCTACCGTATCTCCTGCGCCGTTGACTGAGAGTGGGAGCTGGGTCAGACACTGGTCAGCTAGCTTTCCGTTTCGATACGGTCGAGAACGGTCATTGGCAGCGATCCATACTTCGAATCCTAACGCGATTCCGAGGTCGCGAAGCCAGCCTTGGACCTCGGTGTGCGTGCGGTCCCCCTCCTTGGCTGCCTCTGCCGCCTTCCTTTCCTTCGCGCTTAGCTCTCGCACATTGGCAAGATCCGCTTCCCACTTCGCGAGCTTCTGTGTGTCGTCTCCTGTGGGTGGGGGTGTATAGCGCTGTTGACCGAGATCAAATAGCAAACCTCCAATCGCTCCCAGGTCGTTCGACAGCAGAGCTCGATGTTCCTCTACGACCTGAAGGATCCCGTTCCTCATAGCCAGGTATTCGCCCCAATTGCCGAGTTTGACTCGCGCGCCTGCGAGCGCGTTATACCCGTTCACGATCGCGGTGTTGAATGGGGGCATGATGGTTGGATGAAGGAAATACATGAGATTTGCGACTGCGGGCCCGAGACCCTTTATCGCTTCCTGATCGAGCCGGTGTACGGCAGCCAATAACTGTGTCTCGGTGTTGCAACACATACACGTGTCCAGAAATTGCCCAAACGCTACTTGGTTGTTACGGTTCTCATAAATATCGGGAATTCGCAGCTTAGGCTTCCAGAGAAACGGATGGTCAGCACCTCGAAAGATTTGGCGTTGTTCCGCGATGGACTTGACTACCGTTTCGAGAGAAGACCCACGATAGGCGGTGCCGAACTCGTCCGCTTTGATCTCGCTAATGACCTGCTGTAAACCGCGCCTGATGGATCGGAAATTCTTCAGGCGCTCGGGCCAGAGAAACCAGGTCTGATACGTTCCGTTCGGATCATCACGCCAACGCTGAATAAGAGTTCTGACGACTGCAGCTTCAGAAGGCAGGGCGGCACTTCTAGCAACGGACATTAGAACACCTTGGACCGTGGATTCCCCTCAGTGTCCCGCATTTCTCTCCGAACTGCAACGGTCAGAAGCGGCGATTCTCTTTGGTCTGCGTAGGAGCCAAACTTCTGCCGAAAGCCGCCGATGTTGGTCGAGAGTGGCTTATCCTCGCCGAAAGCACTTCGCATGAGGGCCTCAACCTTTACTGAGGCATCCCACTACTGGTTTATGCTTTTCGGTCTGCGCTAGATCGCCGCAACATTGAGCCAAGTAGTATCGGAATAGCGACAACGAGAATCGCCAGGGACGTCAATTGTCCGTTTTTCAACCCGAATGCAACCGGTTCTACGTTGCCTCGTACAATGAATACTGCAAACCGCAATAAGCTAAACATGACCAAGTAAGACCAGAACGTTATTCCCTCTGCCACCTTGCCCCGCATGCATGCCAGAACGGCCGCAATCACCAAATCTCCCAGGAGTTCATAAAACTGATCCGGATGCCGGGGAATGCCATCCAAAGGCGCATAGCTGTTCGGGTTCATGTAGACAATTCCCCACGGCAGCCGCGTCGGCGTGCCATAATCCATTCCGTCCAGTCCGCAAGCTATGCGGCCAATTGCCGAGCCGATAGCAATGCCGGGAGAAAACCGATCAGCGACTGTCCAGAAATTCAGGCCCTTCCGCAAACAATAGATCACCGCAAAGATGATCGCTCCGAACAACCCACCGAAATACGCCATGCCACCTTCCCAGATTGCGAAGACCTGTAGCGGGCGTCCAGAAAATTCCTGCAGATTCTGAACCACATAGTAAGACCGCGCACCAATGACGACACCGGCGGCAATCCAGGCGAGCAAAGGTTCCAGGTTAGCGCGAAGGCGTGGGAAGTCTCGCGACCACAACCACACGCAATAACCACCGATAAAGAAACCGAGCGCAGCGCCCAATCCATACCAATTGATGGGTACGGGGCCCAGGTGAGGCAAAGGATTCCAGTCGAGACGGATCATCATCTATTTTGGATGCACCGGAGAAAACGAGGCTCTAACAACGACTAAATTGGGTGGCATGTTGTTGTCGTTTGCTCGATTGAGCCATGGTTTGCAGGCGCATAAAGTGCCCCTGCCGCACAGTGGCTTCTCATTGCCGCAATTGCGGCAACCGCGATCCTAAAGACGTGCTGTCAGCGCCGGAACAGCCCGTAACCTCCTCCGCTAGATGCTCTTAGCGAGTGGTCATGGCTATGCCGAGCTGGCAATGGAGTTGCATATGGATAAGTTGTCGGCAGCGGCGCACGAGCGCGATGAGTTGAAGAGGGAAAAACAATATCACTCACGGCCTGCGGCTGCCGACGCCAGAGCAGTCGAGTCGGGCACCTTATGGACAGTATTCGACCAGAGAGAAATATTCGCGGCTATTACGAAAGATGGAGCGCAAGCGTGTTCACCTTTTGCCGTCTCTACATCGGCGATCAGGGATCCGCGGAGGCGGCGACGGCGAGGGTTTTCTCGGCCTTCTTCAAACTCGGCCTGCCCTTATACCAAGACCGATTACCGATTGCCTTGTTTCGTTGCATGCTCGCATCGGTGCAGCATCTGCCAGTAGCAATACCAGATCCTGCGCAGCGATCTGAGTTTTGTCATGTCGTGCTGGCATTGCCCGCCGATGAGCGCGCAATTCTTATTCTGCACGGGACTTTAGGGATGCATTTCCGCTGTCTGGCAGCCGTTGCCGGGGTCTCACGGCAAAGGGTCCAGCAACTCTGGCTCCGCGGTCTGACACGAGTTCGCCTTTACTTTCCCGACTTTCATCCACGAAAGTACCGGCAAGCCCGAGACACGGAACTGCCATGGGTTTTCGCACCCACAGGGTAAGCAGGGGGCGCATGCGCCATGACGTTGAATCGATCTTATCTGCGAATTGTTGATCTGGGGTTTGCCCTCCATAGGTCCCCATTTCGACTGGGTCGGTTCTTTCGTCGATTCGGACTATGCCTGGTGGTCTCTTTCGTCGCACTCTGGCCGTTGCTGACCACGGCTCAAACGAACAACGAACCTGTGCATATCATCCCGCACCAGCAGGGGCACGCAAATACCGAAAGCGAAAATCGCCGACTCTATGTTGGGTCCATCGTGAAGGACGTCAATCTGGTCCTGGTGCCGGTGACGGTAACCGATGACTTGGGTGGACCGGTGACCGGCTTAAGAAAACAGAACTTTGCGGTTTACGAGGGACAGGAGAAACAACCAGTCCAGTACTTCTCCTCCGAAGATGCCCCGGTTTCCATCGGAATTCTGTTCGATGCCAGCGGCAGCATGTCCGATAAGATGCAGGAAGCCCGAGAGGCCATTGCCCAGTTCCTCAATGTGGCCAATCCAGAGGATGAATTCTTTCTTATCTCATTCTCCAATCGCCCTGAACTCTTGTCGGATTTTACACGCTCTCCCGAGGACATCCTGAGCAAGTTGATGTTTGTGGCCCCTGATGGCGCAACCGCGCTGCACGACGCGATCTATCTTGGGCTCAGTAAAGCCGCACATAGCTATTATTCCAGGCGGGCGTTGCTTATCATTTCCGACGGAGGCGACAATCACAGTCGCTATTCGGAGAAGGAAGTGATGCGGTTCGCCAAAGAGGCTGACACGCCGATCTACGCTGTAGGTATCCATACGACGATGGGCACGGCGGAGGAGCGTCTCGGCCCCTGGATGCTGGAAGAGATGACGGAAGCAACTGGAGGCAGACATTTCACCATTAGGCGGTCCGCAGATCTTTTGGAGGTGACTACCAAGATTGGCTATCAGCTGCGCAACCGATACGTGCTGGGCTATCGACCGACTAATGCTGCCTCCGATGGCAAATGGCGCAAAATCAAGGTCAAGCTGGAACTGCCGAATGGCGCACCCCACCTCACTGCTTATGCGAAGACCGGATACTACGCGGCGACGCAATGATCGTGTGTCGCAACACGCCCATGTGGCCTTTGAAGAGGGCGACCTTTCCTTGGAGGAAACGCCGGCTCTAATTCCTGCCCCATGCTTGACGATCGCCGTAAAGGAGACATCCCGTGCCTTGTATGAGGCACTAAGGGCCAATTCGTGGGGCAGCTATACGCAAACGTCTCTGCAATCCGTATTTGGATCGTAGCTGGGCGTTGGGCAATCGTGTTTAGCACCGATAGATACTGCACAGGTGGACCGTCTTCTCTAGCTGTCTGCGTTGGCAGCCGGATTGCATGGATTGATGATACGAAACACAGCAGATTCAACTCAGTTCGAGCCGATGACCCACGCACCACCGACTGTGGGACAGCTGGGCATCGAACAGGCGACTCGGAGGAATAATGAAACGTTGTCTGGCAGCCATTCTTACTGGGGTATTCGCTGTAACGTTGACCGGATCGTCTGCATTGGCAGGTGACGAACCAGTGCCGCCCGTCCAGCGAATGGTCCCTTTGCCCGAAGTACTCTCGCCGGATAAGTTTGATCGTCCTCTTCTGAAGCGGGCGTATGCTGCCGCCGCGCGTAATCGCGAAATCGTTTCCCAGCTTCCTTGTTATTGCTGGTGCAGCCGATTCGGACACCGTAGCCTACTGGATTGCTTCGTCTCGAGCCACGGCGCCAACTGTGACATCTGCATCAAGGAAGTTCTTTTGGCCGAAGAAATGGTACGAAAAGGGAAACCTTTGGCCGATATACGAAGTGCGATCATTCGACAGGAGTATCGCGCCGTTCCGCTCCGTTAAGTGTGAGCATCGCATACCGCTATCCCGATTAGAATCGACCGCTGAGAGTGAGCGCCTCTATGATTCCCGTGGCCTTTAAAACGTTATCTCATTGGCGTAGTAGCCCCTGGTTGCTATTGTTCCTGCGCGTTGCGCTCGGGCTAACATTTCTATATGCCGGGGTGAGCAAATTGCGACAGCCATGGTATGTCTTTGCCGGCATGATCGATAACTATGGCCTTATTCCACCTTCGGTTTCAGAGCCTATCGCCCGTACATTACCGGCGGTGGAGGCCGTGCTAGGTGTGACCTTAGTGGTAGGCCTCTACCGCAAACTCGCCAGCACCATTGCCGTGGGTACGTTAGCCTTCTTTTTTGTGCTCATGCTGCAGGCGTATCTGCGGGGTTTAAAGATCGATTGTGGTTGCTTCGGCGCCGGGCAAACGCTGGGTCCGAAAACACTGCTTCGTGATGGAGTATTGTTGTCCGCTTCGCTCGTGCTGTCGTATCTATGTTGGAAAGGATCTAAGCAAACCGAAGTTTGAGAATAATCAAGAGAGCGTTCTATTTGAAGTCAGTTCAACGTCTTCCGCATAGGCTGAGAAATTGAGAACGATCTCGAGTAAGAACTGCCAGCGGCAATAGAGTCATAACCCCCGAGCGAAGCCGACTTGAAGATCGTGAGAGAGAACAAGGGATTCTAGGGCTTCAAACGGCTTTTTCAGTACGAGGACACCGGAATTGGCCAACACGGCAAAGTACGAGACGTCATGGTGGAGCGTTGAGCTACCATGCGGATGGTCAGTCGAGGAACATCCGATATGCACTACATTTAAGTGTCTCGACCTTCAAGGCGTGTTTCAGATCAGCGCGTACAGGAAAGAATCTGAAGTGGGAAAGGACGAAATCGCCGCACTGGCGGACGAAGATACCGAACCATGGCCTGTCAAGATAGGAACTCTTACCGGAGTGTGTACTACTCACAACAGAGATGGAGTTTGTTTGAGAAGGTGGTGGCTACTGAGGGGTCGCACGCTCATATTCGCCACTTACAAGGGGCCGATTGCTAAGGCCGATGCAGAAATCGGAGCCGCCGAGAATCTTCTGAAGACAGTTCAGGTCCGCGGAGATTTGATTTCCGGGCCCACTCTGTAGACGAACCGAGGAGGGGATTACGAAATGAGTTTTTTCAGGCGAAGGATGGTGTTGGTTGAATCGCTGTCGAACGAAAAGATCGATCATTTCGACTGTGAAAATTGCAGTTGGGAAGGTATCGATGTTCCCAAAGGGAATACAGAATCGGCTGGTTTGGCGTTCAACGCACACTCGTGTGACGACTACTCGCGTGAGTATAAGAAATGACCATTCTCTGAGACCGATTCTTAAGATCGGATCGCCTGTCGGCCCACTTAGATCGTTCTACGAGCGGGCGTCTAATGGCACTGAGTTGTGTGTGCTCGTGATTGCCAATCATAAGCTTCTTTAAGAGCATCGGGCGGACTCCTGCAAGCCGTCAACTTTGTGGCATCCGTATCCGACGTTAGGGCGCCCGAAACGGTCAAATTTCCCTCACAAGATCGCGAATCCGCACCTTCAGAGCAAGAGCAATCTGATGAAGGTTTACGATCGTGACATTTCTGACTCCTCTTTCAATGCCAGATATGTACGTCCAGTGCAGATCGGCAGCTTCGGCAAGTTGTTCCTGAGTCATCCCTAAATTCAGCCGCTGGCGTCTGATCGCCTTCCCGAGTAAGGCCCGGGGGTCGGTTACTCGTGTAATCACCCCCTGATCTTTTCCAGTCCCTCAATTCAAGTACATAGACTATAGTCTATGTTCATGAAGAACCTGATTCTCCTCAGCGTGCTGCTCGTCACCATCTCGTCTCTTGCTGCTACTGGGAAGACAAAGTTTACCGAGGCGGGAATCCGTGCCGGGATGACGAAAGATGAAGTTACCTACACTTTGGCTCATTGTTCGGCGCTCAGCCGATTCCTAATCGGCGGCTGTACGCATCCTGGCACAGATCGCCAGTATCTCTGCAAATATGACGGAAACAAGGGCGATTACGTGAGGGTCTTCTTCCTGCACTCAAACCCAGTGATGTGGGAAAACGATCCAATGGTCGGATTCGCTATGACCGTCCACTACGAAGGCTCGTTTTCGCAATCCTGGAAGCTCTGGTACGACGACATCTCGAAACAGCTTGGCTCAGCGCCAACGAAACAGGAAGACAATCCTGACGAGTACACCTTGAAACACGCCGAATGGATTGTCCGGGATGCCCGTGGCAAGCAGGTCGAAAAGGTGAGGCTCGACGCGATGACAGGCCGAGAGATCATGATCTTCTATGATGTGTCGCAGTGAGCGAAGGACCGCCAGCAGAACAGGCGATGACTAGGGCGAGTGCCCATCCTGTTCCTATGCTGCGTCGACGCTTTCATTCTCGAACGGAACCGGCTCTATATCTGCGTACAGGAAATCAGGACCACGATGAGCGTGATACCGGACGAGCAGGTTTCTGCCGGTACGATGTTTCAGCAGCCAAAGACCACCCATCTCTTCCATTTCAAGCAGTGCCCGAAATGCTAGCTCGATGTTAACTACGTTCTAGGGCGTGATGTCGTCGACGCGCTTTCCTACGAGTTCTCTCGCATCGTAACCTAACATTTGCGCAAAGGCATCAGAAACAAGCAGGTAAGTTCTGTCGCGGTTGAATACTACGAACAACTTGCCTTCCAGTTCCTCTCTTAAGTGTTCGGGCAGATCCGACATCGATTCATACTTGGTCAGCTTAGGAGGGCTGTACGGACGCTTCATGTACGTATTACACAACTAAATCGACAGTAACAATGAAGATTCTGACTTTTGTTCCAAAAAACGGAATTTGACGTTTAGCATCTCGATCAAACCGCCCAGAACTGTCGCTATAACTTCGGACGCGCGGCGAATTTCATGAGCTAAAAGTGCTGCGCCACGCTCGGGAAGCGTGCGGCGGCGGCGGTAGTAAGTTGATCACGTGTCGCTTATTGCTGCACTGTTGCGCGACGCCATCCGTTGCAGTTGGTGCGGAAGTGGAATCGCTTCGGGACAGTTATCTGGATGCAGGACAAATCTTGACTTGACATTCAAGTCAATACGGGGCAGGATATGTTTCATGAACAGAAGCTCTGAGTCATTTGGCGCTGTTCTGCGGCGCCTCCGACGTGCTGCTAAGCTCTCGCAAGAAGAGCTGGCTGAGAGGGCAAAAGTCGATTTCACCTACATAAGTAAACTGGAGAATGATCGGGTTCGCCCACCGGCGGAGGAGACGATCCTTCGCATTTGTTCGGTGCTTCACACCCGTCCGGATGAACTCATTGTAGCTTCGCGAAAGATCCCAGCCGAACTGGGCCAGACGGCGGTTTCGAGTTTGAGCGCTCTTGAGTTTCTTCGGCAAGCAGACGATATGAAACTGACTGATGCCGAATGGCGTCGTCTCACGGCGACTCTCAAACGGTTACGCGGATGAATCCATGGAAACATTGTTTCCCTTACACGATGTGGTACCTCAACCTGCTCAGGCCGGCCACGTTACCTGGTCGTTTTCGAAACGGCAGCTGCTCTTCCAATGCCCGAGAAAGTTCTATTACCACTATTACGGCGCGAGCAGTCGAACCGCTCACGGAGAACCCAACAAAGCTCGACTTCGTGAACTGAAACCCATAACGAACCTGTATCTTCGGGCAGGAGATATCGTTGATCTGGTCATCCGAACGTACCTATCACGGGCGGATGCGAACTCGACGTGGGATCTGACCCGTCTGCAGAAATGGGGTCTGGCTATCCTGGAGAAGGACCGAGCCTTCAACTTAGGTGTGAACCTCGAAAGCTCGCGGGAATTCGTACCACCCCGATTATTGGAATTTGTGGCGAGCTTCCCCGATCGCGACTCCCGATACGAGGCAGCGGAACAAAAGATCCTTGTCGGTCTCAAGAATTTTGCCGAGAGTGAAGCGTACGCTCCCTTTCGAAAGACCGGAAAGGCGCTCAAGACGCAGCAAAATATAACCGTAACAGTTGACGGTTCTCTGGCGAAGGGCAAAATCGACCTGGAGTTATCCGAACCGGAATGCCATCACATTCTAGACTGGAAGATTGGTTCGGCCGGCAGTGCTGACGAGAACCTTCAGGTTGGCTTTTATGGGCTCTGGGCCTCGAAGCAATCTACCATTCAGATACCAATCAAGCTCCACATGGCATACCTCGCTGATGGGATTGCGAGAACATACTGCGTTCCTGATGACGTTCATCCAAGGCAAGTCCGCGCAAGGATCACGCAAGACCTGATTCTTATGCGCAACCTGCATCCCTACGGGACAGCAGCTAATGCAAGGGCGTTTACGCCGTGTAGACAGAATAGGATTTGTGAAATGTGCCAGTACCAATCCGTGTGCTCTGCCGAGTAAGGAGTACGTTGTGAACACGCTTGAGACAAACATCCGCATTGTTACGCCAGGACCGAGTCTGTACCTGAATACCAGGCGTCTTCGCCTGCAGCCGAGAATAGACAGTCCGGAACTCCTACAGAAGGTCGCTGGACGGGTAGGTCTCACCTTCAACACAGCGTGCATTCCATATGGTGACCAAGTGATTGTGGCCCTGAGTCGTCCAATCCAACCTGTCCGGTTGGAGTTTGAGGACTTCGCGACTGATTTATCCGACGCCGGCGCCCTGCAGCTAAACTTTGCGATTGAGTCTGATCGCGATCGGCTCGCCACTCTTGTTGAGCGACGCCTTTACGCCACGGTCCCGAATCGAACAGATTGGTGGCGGGATGGGCAATTTCATAGCTGGTACGAAAAGTCTCCGATCACAGTACTGGACGGTATTGCGGCATTTCGTCGTTACAGTGCTTCTGCAGTGGTGCTCGACGGAGTCGGAATCGGAATTGCGGTCGATGTGACGACGACGTTTTTGACCACTGGCTCGGTCGCCGATTACCTGCTGTGCAGCGACCCTGGGCAACGAACACAATTCGAGCGCCTCAGCTCACGGAAATCGGGCTATAAAGGCACGCTTTTATATGACCTGGGGACTTCCAAGCATAAGTGCTATTTCGATCAGTTTTGTCATGGGTTGACGTGCGGTACGACAGGTCCTCTTCGGATTAAGGGTACGTCCTATGATTCGCTTTACGACTACGTGACTCGGATGCGCGGAGCGAATCATGTGCAGCCGAATGACCCCGTAGCCCGCGTTTCGTTCCCGGGTATAGACCGGCCGCAGTTGGTCCCTGCCAAGAGGCTCTTCGTAAGAGTGGGCACAGAGCAATTGCGGGGGAAACTTAAGGAGGTAGATAAGCTGTCGCCGGAGGAGCGACGCCAAGCTATCAGTCAGTTCTGGAAGGTCATCGGCACCGATTCGCTTGGGGCAGGAATGCCACAGGTTACGGATCACTTCTGGCAGCCTACACGGAAGTCCATTTTCTTAATTCCCCCGCCCGCTCTTGAATTGAAGGGCGAGACGATTGAGCCTCCCATCGAACGTTCCCAATGCGGCTACCGAAAGTGGTTTGTTGGCCGCCTCCCCGCTCTCGGTCGAGGAAAGGCGTATTACGTACCACCAACAGCCCCGCGCACGATATATTTCGTCGCCCCGACGCGATGCTCCTCAGAATCGCTCAAGGCTCTTGGGGAGGCGATTTGTCGTCTAATGTCTCAATGGGCAGGAATCCGTTTCACTCCCTTCTACTGTCAGCAGTATGGTTCGCTGGAAGAAGGAATCGCACGCCTCGAAAGAATCGCGAGTTCAGGGATTGCTGTGTTTGTGTTCGACGACGACAACCCAGCAGCCTACTTCGAAATCGAATACGGACTCAAAGCCTGGAGGGTTAAACGAATTACCGCCAGGGCTCTGTCGCGCCACTTCGACGAAGCCAAAGACCTCATCCAACCTGCGCAACCGCAAAATGGGAACGGCCATCGCGCCATGCCCAAGCCGCTCTATCGGTGGGATAACTTCATCCGCGTATGTGCTCTCGATGTGTTTCAGAAACTTGGAGCACTGCCATGGAGATATCAGCCCACCGGAGGGCTTGAAGCGGAACTCTCAATTGACGTTGGGGCTGACCGCCGACAGTTCGCTGTCTCGCTTTTGGTGAATCGCGATGTACAAGGCAAACCAGAATTCTGTCTGGAAACGGTGACTGAGTGGAAAGCCGACGTCAAGCATGAAACGATCAATCCGGAGGCTCTCAAGGCATCCGTGATCAAGGTCTTCCGCTCTGCCCCCATCGGCACTCCGTTGAATTCCGTAGTTGTGTTTCGTGACGGCACAGAATGCGGCGATGAGCGCCAGGCAGTGGCAGAGGCATTCGAAAACCTAAAGGTGGAAAAGAAACTGAGCGCTGCTCCAACTGTAGTCTTTACGAGTGTTAGGAAAACAGGCACCAAGAATATCCGGATCTGGGAACTGAGTCGCGACGGTGTCGCAGTTAATACGCTGGAGGGAGTGGCCATCCGGCTTCGAGCGGGGGCCAGGCTTTTATGCACGACTGGCGCCGCCTGCCTAACGCAGGGCACTGCTGACCCGCTGCTCCTTATGTCCGAGAAGGACTCTCTGGCACTTGACGAGGCGACAGAGCATTTTTTCCGTTCGGCGCAACTAAATTATGGCAGTCCAGGAGTAGCACAAAGACTTGCGGCGGGACTCAAGAGAACCGATGAGGAGCTTCGAGCGAGGGCAGCGCAAGAGATTCGCCGCATCAAGTAGCCAGGAGCACTCATGCAAGTAGATTGGTTAACCGCAACTACATATCAGATCACCGAGCGCCTAATTACTCTCATTAACGATTTTCTTATTGGACTGAAGTTGGAAGCGCGTGGCATTAGGTCACCACAAGTCATGCGCCGCATGCAGAGTGCACGAATGGAACTTGACCGCACTTTTGCTCACGTCCAGCGGCTCGTGGCAGAAAATACGATTAGTGGCCAATCGGTGACCGGCGCCGGGACAGCGCTTTGCCACCTAGCGCGCAATTTCACGCCGGACAGGAACTTTCCTAGTGCACATCTGCCGGTGGAAGCTCTAAGCCGGGTTCGCGAGCTGTTACAGAAAAATGACTCGGATACCCAAGAACTGGTCGGGTATTTATCCAGTCTGCGAGGAGTCATAGAGCAGCGAATGGCGCCAGATGTTCGCGACATTATGGGGCAGGTGTGATCGCATCCATCCTTGAGACGAATAATCGGGACCTCTTTCTCGAAGCAAGCCAACTGCTCGCGATCGTAGAGCGTGTTCAGGCGATTGAAGAGCTTGCGGATTACCGTGAATGGCTGGTTGAGCGGATAGCGAATATACAAGCTTCCACACAAGATGCACTGATCGTCGTCTCCTACGGCTTTCCCGAATTGATCCCGGAATTACTGAGCCGCACACAGCAACTCCGACGCGAATTCGGGATTATTCGCGACCGTCTACTTGCACCACTCACGCGAGCAAGCGAACAGGATCGCGCCAGTCTGCGCATCCTTAACTGGCTTCATCAGACGAATCCCGCCACTGAAAGCATCCCTTTCGCGCTCTCTGATGGCGGTTTTGCGAGTTGGCCGTGGCCGCCGCACGCTGCCCTCTACTTCGCACCCGGGGCGAACAGTACCGGACTACGCTTCAGTCCATTGCTTTTTCACGAGTTCGGGCACGTGTTGTATGCCGCACGTACATCGGACTTCGATCCCGTCGTGGGCGAACTCCAGCAATCGATTGACCGAATCTTAACTCCGCGATCCGTTCGAAATGATGCACGGGCCGCAGCAGAGGCAGGGAATAGAGCAAACATCGTTGAAACATGGTACGAATGGGCGCAAGAGTTCTTTTGCGACGCAGTCGGTTTGCTAATTGGTGGTCCTGCCTATTTGTTTGCATTTTCTAATTACCTGCAGTTGCTCGGCGCAGGAGATTTTCCCAGCAGTGATGGTAAAGATAGCCGGAATACGCACCCACCGACCCGGTTGAGAATACAAGTGCTGCTGGCGCAGGCCATCAAGTTTAACCTCAATGGAGACCTCTCAAAAGCATCCATCTTAGTCGAGCAACAGTGGGAAGCAATCGCACAAGCCGTCCAGTTCGACAACGACTATTTCGGACTATACGTTCCAGAGATGGACGGACCACTGAACGCGGCTATCGATCAATTGATATCCTTAGCAGGCATCCGTCATTTCGCAACGAGTGACGTGGAACCTCCGAAAGGAGTAAATTTCGCGAATCCAATACAGTTGGTGAATGCAGCATGGCTGGCGTTTCGACGCGATCCTGAACGGTATCCTGCTTGGGAACAAGACGCCATCGGCAGTTTTCTCGTAGGTTCTGGCCGAGGAATAAGTCGATGAACAAACCGTTTGTAATTCGCGATCCGGTTCATGGCTATCTCAGAGTGGCTGCACATGAGCGAATCGTCATCGATCATCCGATCACTCAAAGACTCCGGCGAATTACCCAAACCGGTTTGGCGGAGTTTGTGTTTCCGGAGGCGAGAACGTCCAGATTTGTTCATAGCCTGGGGGCAATGCATCTTGCCTCACGATTCTTGATCTCCGCAGTAGAGAACGCCGACGAACCGACGGCGTTGGCATTTTTCGCTGAATTAGAGGCCCTCGATGTCTTCAATAACTACAACGTCCAACTCGATGATCTCGAATTACTGCTGGTGCCGGACCGTCGTTTCGGTGGAGGTGGCCTGGAAGCCACGAGAGTGACGTTTCACGATACTACTCTTCAGAATGACCGCAAATTCGTGCGACTCTTAGGTCTTGCAGAAGCTGGCCTCCGATTGGCGGCACTATTCCACGACTTAGGGCATTTGCCATTCAGCCATGATTTCGAATTCGCTTTGAAAGATTATGCTGCGCAGAGCCCTGATATTGCCCAGAATCTCGAATCCCTGGCCGCAGGGACGCCCCACGAAAAAATCGGCCACCGCCTCGCGGACTTGGTATTCCAAGCTTTAATCAAGGATCAAAAGGAGATCTCAGCGGCAACTCGAGTTTCGTTTGCGATGGCCCGGAAGATCCTCGACACAGAACCGGGTTACGACGATTTCTTGGAGCCGAACGTCAATGCCTTAGGATGGCTACATTCATTGGTCGATGGTGAAATCGATGTTGATCGCGCCGATTATCTTTTACGGGATGCGCGTGCGCTTGGTCTGGAATTCGCTGCCTACGATCTTGATCGTTTGGTTCGCAATCTCGTTTTGGTAAGACATCGAACCTTGGGGTACATCACCGCTGTCGACGAACGCGGGCTTACAGCGGTCGAAAGTTTTTACATCTCGCGGGCTCGGAGCCATCAGGTACTTGCTCGACATCACAAATCCGCGCAGTTGGGCGCTGCTCTACGGTATTCGTCTGTCAACGCTCTGGGCTCAAAAGCTGGAAGCGATTTTCTCGCAGAGTTGAACGAACTGCAGGGCGCAAGGAGCGCCAAGCAGGCCAAGGATCTTCTCAGTCAGTTCGCTGAACACGACGATCCTTGGTGGCTCCAGATACTTCGGGCTTGCGAACAGAAGTCGGAAGCTTATGCAGGCTTGTTGCAAGCCACCACGAGCTTAATTCTGCGGCGGGAGCCTACTCTCAAGAGCCTATGGAAGCGAAAAGGCGACTTGTCTAAATCACAGATCGCCAGGCTGAACAGACTGTTCCGTTCTCCTGAGTACGGTCCATTGATCCAACAAGTGCGGCGTGAACTGGCGAAGAAAGGCGTGCTACTTGTCTTGCATAAGTTCCGTCCGTATGGAATCACGTTAGGCGGGAATCCCAAGAGAGATTCAATCACCCTGATCCAATCGGATAACCGCTTCATCCCCGTCGTGCAGCTGTCACCCCTCATCCGGGCCCTTCGGGACGCTTGGGACGAGGACCTTCAAATCCATGCGTTTGCGCTTCGATCATCAGACGTTACCAAGGAGCAGGTGCTGGAGTCGCTTCTAAGCCCGCCGAAGCCGAAACAAAGGAGAAAGCAACGGAAGGGGAGTTCGGGATCTGTACGTCATTGACCGCATCTAATAAATCAGTCAAAATGAATTTGGAGCCATTCATGTTTGATCCGAAAAAGGCGTTTCGCGAGTTGAGTGGACACTCGTTCACCCATGCTGAATTCCGTCGCGCCCTGGAACGAATTCGTGCGGCAAACTTGCGGTACTTGCCTGCCGAATATGGCACAAAAGAACTCGCCGATCTTGCCCATCAAAAGCACTGGCTGAAGTCCGAGGCTCCTGGTCGGCTTAAAGTAGTTGTTCGCTAGAGGACTTGTTCACGTAACGAACCGCCGCCCCTCAGGGTGGCGGTTCTGTTTATCCGGCGTACCACCTGCTCTTTGCCAAGACGCGGCCCAGCCAAATCGGTCCAACGTGTTTGACGACGGTCTCCGCTCCGCAGCCCTCGTAACCAAGCGCGAAAGAGGTGACCTCGACTCACTTTCGTAAGGTTGATATTCTTACTGCACTGTTCTCACAGGAGATTGTCCTGTGGACTGGCGCACGGCGCTGGCTGTTGCCATTTCGGTCTGATGCGGAGTGTACTCGCATGACCAATCGCGAGTTGGTCAAATCATTAAAGGCGAAGATTTTCGACTATCGCAAGGACGAGATCTCGGGGATCGATGTCGACTACATCACCGCTTGGGTCCGGCAGTTCGACAAAGATGTCCGTGACCCGATATTGTCCGAGGTCAAGCACGTACTGGACTCTACCTACCTCGGCAAGGACTCGGTTCAGACCTTCCTGGCAGGATTAGCATCTCACAAGCAACTTACATCCGGAGAGCCGAAGAAGTTTTGGAAGAACGCAACCGTGCTTGATATCCAACGCGCTGGATCGAGCCAGAGCGAGATGCTGGAGGTGTTCGACGGGATTTTGGAACACGAGATCGGCTTTGGGGTGGGTGGATGCGCCAAAGACTCCGAAACAGCTGTTTACATCGATGATGTCGTCTTTAGTGGCGGGCATGTGCGGGGCGATCTGGTACCTTGGATTGAGGAAGCCGCACCCAAGAAAGTAGAACTCCACATTATCGTCCTCGCATATCACACTGGCGGGCAATATTTCGCGAATGAGAAGCTGAAAGAAGCCGCGAAGAAGGTTGGAAAATCAGTCAACATACACTGGTGGCGCATCCGGGAACTCGAAGACAGGAAGTACTACATCAATAACAGCGATGTTCTGAGACCTGTAAGGATATCGGACGATGACGCAGTGAAGGAGTACGCGGCAGAACTCGCAAAGCAGGGCTACCCGCCAGTGTTGCGGAAACCAGGACAGAGCGGCCCGGCCAACCTGTTTTCATCTGAGGATGGGCGTGACCTCTTGGAGCAACAGCTATTAATCAAGGGTGCGCACATACGGCAGATTTGCCCATACCTCAACGAGTACCAGCGGCCCCTTGGGAACAGTGTGCTGAGAACATTGGGGTTCGGCTCGCTCATCGTGACATTTAGGAACTGCGCAAATAATTGTCCACTCGCGCTATGGGCTGGTGATCCATGGATTCCTCTATTTCCCCGGAAGACAAATTGATGCCCTCAGCTTCGGATCAAGAGCGTGAGTACTCGAAGAAAGAAGTTGTAGTGTTCCGGACTACACACGGCCCGTTTGGCGGGCTTTCGAACATGGCGCCAGGGTTTCCACTCGCGGTTGCAGGGATACGATTTGGGACTGCCGAGGCGTTGTACCAGTGCTGTCGGTTCCCGAATGCGCCGGAGGTTCAGAGACTCATCATCTCAGAGCGGAGTCCTATGACGGCCAAGATGAAGAGCAAGAGGTTTAGACAACAAACGCGCCCTGATTGGGACTCCGTGCGTGTCAGGATCATGAAGTGGTGCTTGCGAGTAAAACTCCTTCAGCACCAAATAAAATTCCGTGAGCTCCTTCGGGCTACAGAAATGCGTCCGATCGTCGAGGAATCAATCAAAGATCAGTTCTGGGGAGCAAAGCCCTGCGATGACGGCTTTCTTCGAGGAAAGAACGTACTCGGAAGGCTGCTTATGGAAGTGAGAGAGGAGGTCTATAACTCTTCAGAAGGGATCGACCACGTCGATCCGCCCGACGTAAGCAACTTTAGAATCCTCGATAAGCCTGTGGGCGTGGTACACAAGTCGGAGACTATCGAGCCCGACAACAGCACGATCCCACTACTCAAGAATGAGGAACATGGCCAATACATACATATTCTTGGGGAGCTATCCCGTGAGCATTGGATCACACTCCTGCATGCTCTCAGCGTCTCCGGCATTGACCCTGATCAAGCCTCGGTTGACCTAAAACTCAATATTGGATGCGCGATAACTCCGGCCAATGAATCCAAAGTTCGTCTTCTTTCCGAAATCGTGAGGCGATTTGGTTTACGCTTTTATACGGAGTGCAAAAGACGGTAGTGCCTATCTTGGCCGTCCTCGGCGACAGCCAAGCTTCCAGCCTACGGCTTTCCTCGCCACCCTAGCAGAAGCTCCTCAGAATCTCAGCCGAGCCACTCGGTGATCTGTGTAACTTCGTTCTTCCCGCTTCTTGTGTAGAGTCGTACTGATGGCATGTGCCCTTGCCAAACAGTGATGTAAAGCGTCACTAAGTATCCAAAACCCTAAGACGAACCGAAATAGAAATTCGATACCCGCCGATCCACAACGCGAATCCGACCAAAAGTGTGCCGAATGAATCCTGTGCTTGCAACCGTTTCGCGGTCTGCTGATCGTCCACTAGGTTCCTCAGTGTGCTTCGAAGATTACGGATGGAAGTGTAATTTACCAGGCAGGATGCGGGTCGGTGCCGCCGTGATCTGGCGGCACCTGCGGAAGTCGGTCAGAGTCGTTCGGGGATGAGTTGCAGGCAATCCGACGAAATTGGAAGCACCAACGTCCGTAGCGCCCTGATCGCTTTCGCCGAGAAGTGCACGAGTAGCGGCTGCGGCTGTAACTCGATTCCTGACAATCGAATGGCGGGCAGCAGGTCGCCAAGGCGATCGATTGGGTCAGTTGGCGATGAGGGCGTGTAATGCTCACCAATTCCCCCCGAGGAATTGGTGAGCATTACATCAGGTCGAGTGAACAGCGAAACGTCGCCTGTGACTTCCAGCGTGCGGCGTCCGACGAGCCTGCGGGGCGTCAGGACGAGCTTGCTGATGCGTCGCTGCAGTTCTCGTCTCGCCACCACTGGATCGCCCAACAGAACGTCAACGAGTTCCTGCGACTTCCGGCGGACAAACTCACGGAATTCTTCCTCGCTGAACGACGGCACGGTTACCGCAGTCGCCGGCGTCAGCAGCCTATCCAGATCGCTCAGGCGGCGTTCCACGGCCTGCAGTTCAGCCTTCAGCGTCGCTGACATAGATAGCTCTGCGATTGCCTCAGCCAAGTTTGCCGCCTTCTTCATCAGCTTCGCTTTCTCCTGTTTGAGTTCAGCCTGACGCTCTGTGGCGTGACGGGCACGGCTCGCTTCAGCTTCTAGCTTGATCTTCACCTGTTCTGCTACGGCACGCACCAGCGCTTCCTGGTTCGTGCGGTCGAGCAGATTGCGGCTGAGCGCTGTGAGTAGCTGGTCCTCTAGTTTGCGCTGCGCAATCGTCACGTCGTTTGAGCAGACGCCACGGAAACGATGATTGGGGCAGCCGTAGCGTGAGTTGGGCGCTGTGCCCGCTACAGTCGTGATGTTCCGACCGCACTCGCCGCATTCAAGCAAACCGCTGAAGATGTAGCGACGGCTCGCTTCGGTTCGATTCATTCCACCTAGCCGCTTCGGACCGTGCTTTTCACGGACAAGCCTGTTCTGTTCCCGGGCAGCATCCCACAATTCATCCGAGATGATGCGAAGTTCTCGAACTTCGACCCGCACCCATTCGGACTGAGGTCGAGGACGCTGCTCAATGCGACCTTCCTTGTCACGATTGCGGACGGTCTTCGTGCGGTTCCATACCGTCACCCCTTTATACTTTTCGTTCAGCAGCATTTCACGAATCGCAGAAGGACACCACGCACGCACCCGTCCTTTGCGTGGTGCCTGTGGCGATAAGATACCTTCCTGATTTAACGTCTTGGCGACCCGGGCATAACTGTATCCCGCCGCATACATTTCGAAGATTCGCTGCACGATAGCCGCTTCGGCGGACAATGGGCGTTGAATGACGCCAATGACGGCGGGACGATTGTATTCACCCCGACGTGTCGGATCTTCAACAGGAATGTTCTCGTAGCCATAACACTTGCCGCCCGGGACGTAGCCATTCAACACTCGACCGTGCTGTCCACGATGCACCTTCTGACTCACGCCAGTTACGTATTGTTCATCCATCATGGCGTAGATGATGAAGACCTGACGGAATCCCGGGTTGCGGGAATCAAGTCCCTGCGTACCGAAGTGAAGGAAGATGCCGTGTCCTTCCAAGATGTCGGCGAGCCTTACGACGTCAGGAATATAGCGACCGAAACGAGACGTGTCGTCGATCAAAATTCCATCGAAGGGCTTGGGTGAAGTCTTTGCGATTTCTACCAACTCGATCAGACCATCTCTGCCGGCGAGGGATTGCCCTGTGATTTCAGAGTCCGACCGTATGTGCTCTTCAGCAACGATCCAGCCGTTGCGTTCGGCAATCGCTCGGCAGTTGCGAATCTGGTCTTCGATTGACGTGGGACGTTGTAGGTCAGACGAGTATCTGGCGTAGATGGCGACCCTGAAGAGTGTCGCTTGGGAAGATTGGTTGAGAAAGTAAGGTTGCATGATTTGTGTGCGCGGCCACTTGGCCGCAGCCTCCTATAAAGAGGGGGCAATATTGGGTAAACGCAAACGGCTACGATTTCGCCCGTGAAACTTCCATCTCTTCATTCGGAAGGCGGCATCGTTGCTCGCGTAGAAATTCTTCGGCCAATCGCGGTGCTACCCACCCGCTAACTATTGCCGAGACTGTGTTCGGATTCGGTTCCCCTGGGGCGATCAGCAGAACAGTCTCATTGCTTTTAGCATCGCTCAACCCCTGTTTATCTACTTCGGAAGCGCGTTGCCGCGATCGTCTTCGTTGTTTTGTCTGACCCATTCGGCCTCCCAATTCGACTTGCTCACCGCGTTGCTCGCGCTCGCCCGCGGTTGCCGCGTATTCATCCCTCGCCTTCATTGAGCCCGAGAGCCTGTTCCGAAATCGATACGCCGTCAATCGAGGCAACGATGAAGTCAACTCGGGCGAACGGAATGAACTGAATCAAAGTTGTCTCGGACGTTGCTGTATTGCATCGTTCCATGATCGTGTCGGTAAATGCCTGCGATTCGACCCACACACCTTCTGGGTCAACGCGGTGTAGCTTGACTCGCGCCATGTCGTCCGGATTGATCACCGAACTCCGAATGATGACCACTTCTCCGACAAGGCTTCGCAACGATTTTGAGCGTCGCATTCGTCTTACCCGTTCTTACGTCCGAGGCTGCTGGTCCATACACCAAAAGTCAGCATGCCGATGGAGCAGGGCCATTGCTGCTTCACTATTCTCGGCGGTGATTGAGCTTCTAATCAGGATGTCTGAACGTCTCCCGTGTTCGTCTAAAATGACAACGCCCAAGGGAAGCAAGCAGTTCGCGTTTGCGTATCTGCTGAGTTCTGCGGAGGCTCCAGCTACCAACCGCACTTGTCCGCGGTGTCGCCGATACTGTTCTGGGTCAAGCCAGCGGAATTCGCTCTCTGACGTTGTAAGCTCCTCGAATTGAAGCTCGTCTGTCTGTTTCTTCATGAACAGCATCCCCACGCGAATCTCGCTGAGGGGTGATTGGTAGGATCGGTTCCTCTTAGCGCGTTTTGGTCTTTGAGCCATGGATTATTGTCTTGTCTGATCTCGTGTCATCGCGACCCAACATGTCCAATGAGGTCCCACCTGGACTGGTCAAGTCTCGATCAAACCTTCACCTGCTGCTCCGCCGCACATCTCATCTCGTCAAATCACGACCAATCAAGTCACGGCCTGCCACATGCTGCCATGACCAGACAAGCTCATGCGGTGCGCCTGCGACTGCTGCCGCGCACGGATACGGGAACCTTCTTCGCCTCGTTCAGAGCCAACACTTTGAACCTTCCCCAGATTCCGCGGTTCTCCGGACGGAAGGAACCAATCCCTATGTAGCTTCCCGCGACTTCCAGAAATTCCTGAAGAATGTCTTTCGTGATGATTTCGTCGATAACAGCAAACGAGACTTTCGCGTGCCAGTCGCTAATGACGGGAAAGCATTTCATCACTCGCTTCGCACCACCTGGAGTACCGTCTGCAGGTACGAAGCGCCACTCGCCACGTACCGCAGACTTCTTAACCGGCAGTACAACAGCCGACTCAACCATAACGCCGGAGTTAACGTGCTTGGTGAAGGTTGCGTTTCGCTTCCCGGGAATCTTCTTGCCTTCGTACTTCGCGGCAGCGTCGAGCGCGTTCTTGAGGGCAAACAAAGGAATCAACACGTTTCCCCGGGCGTCGGTATGTAGGCGTTCCCGCCAAGTGCGCTCTTCGTAGTCCTGGTCCGATTCGCGATCGCGCTTCGGGGTCCCGTGGTACCTCGAAAATGAGATCGGTGAAGTGCTCTTCAGGTGCGCGATGTATCGTTTCATTTTTGCCTTCTCTTTCGATTGCCGGCTTTTTGAACCAACCTCACTAGCGTTTTCGGCGCGGGTGAGATCTTGGGCGTAGTCCTACGCGTGCGTTTCTCAACAGGCGCGATTGCTACCTCGCAGATTTCCCTCATTGGGTACGCCGGTTGCCGCCGCAACATCGTCGTCGGCTCATAGCGAAACTCTGCCGGTGCACTCGCAACCATCGGAAAGATTCGCTTCGAGTGTGCGACCCGCCGGACCTGCTCCATCTGCTCCCACAGGTCCGCAGGCGGTACGGGCTTGCTAGACAATGTCGCAGTGAGCGCGAAGTGTTGTTCCACGTCAGCGTCACACTCGAATTGTGATTTGCGTTTCATCGTCTCGCCAGTCGCTTGCCAATGGTAAGTTTGTTCACTTTCGGGCTCGGGAGCTGGTACAGCAGCTTCGTAAATCCGATCGGATCCATCCCATCTCTCTTCGCCTGAGGATTCACATGAAAAATCAACGCACCAATATCAGGCATCAGTTTGTAAGCACTGCGATGACGTGCAAAGCGTGTCTGCAGCTGCCAACAAGGACAAATAAACGCATGCCGGTTTGTGTGTTCGAGATGAAAGTAGTAATGGACGTGCGAGCGAACGATCAGATCGGCCGCGATTGACTGTCCTTTGCTCGCGGTGATCTGGCACCACAGAGCTTCGGCGTCGAGACCGCCCGAGCGCGTAAACCCTGCGCCGCCGCCCACATGATGCGCGAAGTTCAGCACGGTTCCGCCAACATCGAGGTCCAGTACTTCTTTGCAGTGCCTTCCGGCGTGATGCGAATCAATCGTGGCGCCTTGCACACGTGCCGCGATCGACTCCAGTTCCTCTGCACCGCGGCCTTCGTGATATTCGGTGCCTTGCACAAAGTAGAAGGGCACCTCACGTCCGGCGTTCTTCTCCAGCCAATTCCGAAGGTCGCGCATCACGAAGACTGCGGCAGCTTCCTGATCGTTCGGTGCGACCAATGTCAGTTCGCCCGCCTTTTGTTTCGCCTGCCGACCTTCGATCAAGTCACCGTTCACCACTACGGTGTCAATGCTGAACCTGGCTGCCTTCTGTTTCATGTCCTGCCAACATTCCCAAAGATATTTCTGGCCTTCGTTTTGTGGCTTCTCAGCACCGTCGCAACTAACGAAATCAGGGGGCAGAAGTCCGTACATTGAACCTACGTGCACATCGCCGATCACCAGAATGTTCCTGGTGCCGGTCAGGGGCGGCGACTGATTCGAAGCCTTGTGCCGCGCCCCCGACTTGGTTTGGATACGTGCCATCTGCTGCCTCTCTACGCCCACGCGCGAAGTCCAGCCTGCTTGCACGCACGAACCCGCTGGCGTGATACACGGTGGGGAAGTCGGACGAAACAGCCGTTGTTATCGGTGTAGCCCCGATGCATGCGATACAAACAGTTCCTCAACGAGTGGAATGGATCACCCGGGTTGTTCTTGTCGATCCGCCCGATTGAGTGAGCGATCGCTGCGATCGTCATTCCTTTAGCCCACATCCGTGCGATCTTGTCCTTTGGGAAGCGCTGGCGCTTGATTTTCGAATTCCGTGTGGCACCCTTCTTTTTCGTATTCCTCATGCTGAGCCTCTCGGTGTGATGTCACGTAAAGTGCTATTATATCACTCTACGTGCTGTTAACAAGTATACAGACGCTACGGTCAAATTCGCTACTTTGTAACCGCTGCGAATTCAGACACTTAGGGATTTGTTTGAGAGGCGAACGCAGCGCCGGTTCGGAATGGCCTAAAGTGCGGGGTGTCTGGAGGTGTCTACGTCGTCGGTCTTTTCTTTAGAACTTGCTCAGCTCTATCTTTCACAGCCCGGGCGACGAAGGCGCTGATGTTCTCGCCGAGATGCTCCGCGGCGTTGGTAACAAGTTCGTGAGTCGGTCCGTCCAGGTATCCGACAACACGATGCGGGAAGCCCTTACGTGGCCTGCGGCGTTTTCCGGGGCTTCCTTTCTTTGGCATGCTCTGATTCTAGTAGGGTTCGCGCGGGTCTCCATTGTCTGAACGCAAGAGAATCACATTGGTACACCACACGTGCTAATCCAAAGGCCGCTTTCACAAGCGTCTAACCAGCTCATAATCAGCAACTTACGTCGGCAGCGCTGGCCGAAGCACCGCGCTTGTGCCCAAACTATATCCCGGCGCATCTAAGTAGATGACCGCAAAAGTTCGTGCAGCCGCTGCGACATACAGCAGCAACTAATACCCGAGTCAGGCGTCACTGCGACGTAAAAGGTTTGGGGGGTGCGATCTTGGTGATTCTGTTGCCAGGGTACGCACGTGTCTCCAAAACGGGCTCGCACGAGCCCCAACCTCAAACTCATTCAGAGCCCTGCCCAAAGCGCGGGGACAAATCCTCTCAATCTGCCGATCATCGGCGAACCGGCTAGCACTGTCCCGCTCGTCGGTGATGGCGGCTTGCAAATTGTAGCCAGCCCCAGTAACTTCCCAGCAGCGACGCCCGTGAAGCGGAGGGGAAAGAGTATGTCCCGCCGCAAAGGGCAAACTGGTCACATTGAAAAGAGTGGTAAATGGTGGGTCGTTCGGTGGTGGATGGATGTTCCAGGTCAGGAAGAGCGGAAGCTCAAGCGGGCGAAAGTCTGCCCGATCTCCGGTCCCGGCAGTCTGTCAGCCTCCGAACGTGAACGTCGTGGCCGTGAAATCATCGCAGCGAGCGGTGCCGACACGGTCGAACATTTCAATAAGGTGGTCAAGCAGCAACCTGCGACTGTGCTCACGTTCAAGGAGCAGGCGCAGCGCTGGATTGATCACCGTCGCAACCGGAAACGCAAACCCGTCTCTTCCGGCACAATCGAAGACGACGAGAGAACTCTCCGGAACTGGATCAACCCTCACATCGGAGACTGCCCGGTGGGTGATGTGAACAATAGCGTGCTGAAGAAGCTTGTGTCGATCATGTCGAAGGCAGGTTTGTCTCCGAAGACGATCGAGAATTACCTCGACGTTCCGAAGGCAGTCGTCACTTCGGTCGTAGATAACGACGGCAACCAAGTGTATCCGCGCAAGTGGAACAACGATTTCATCGATATGCCCATCGTCGATCCGTCAAGGCAGAACCGGCCATCTTTCTCCGCTGAGATTATGACCGGACTTGCCAATTACCGTCACCCTCGTGAACAGATGCTTTTCGTTCTCGCCGGTGCGGCGGGACTCCGTATCGGGGAGGCGCTCGGGATTGAAATCGACAAGCACTTGTCGGCTGACTGCTCGACAATCAGCGTCAAGCAAAAGGCTCGGCGAGGTCGCGTGGAAGATCGCCTGAAAACTGCGAGCGCGTATCGTCTGGTCGAGCTTGATCCGGCGGTGGCAAACCTGCTGAAGGGCTACATCGACACGCGCACAAGCGGATTTCTCTTCCAAACCAGGAACGGAACTCCGTTGTCACTGACCAACGTCCTCCGTGACCATCTTCATCTGGCGTTGAAGGAATTAGGTTACGTGAATCCCCACACGGGAGATCACAAAGCGGGGACGCATGCGTTCCGGCGCTTCCGTAATACGTACCTGAAGAATGAGACCACGTGTCCCAAAGGTCTTCGCGACTATTGGTTGGGACACGCAGGAAATTCGATGGACGATCTGTACGATATGGTGAAAGACAACGCGGCGTTTCGGAAGCAAAAGGCAGCGGAATATGGGGTTGGATTCGAACTTCCGGCGTCAATTGTACCGAATGTACCGAAAAATCGCGTGAAAGTTAAGCGCGCGAAAGCTGCGTAAGATGTTGAAGAGGCGAGAGAAAGAATGGTCGGCCTTAGAGGACGATTTTAGAACCCTGATGTTTGCCGAAAATTCTCGAACTTGGTTTTCAGCGAGTTACGCGGGATTTTGAAGAATGGTCGGGGAGAGAGGATTTGAACCTCCGACCCCCTGGTCCCGAAACAAA